>NZ_PVUE01000003.1 GCF_003003235.1 Antricoccus suffuscus | reverse complement strand
GACCCGTGGGGCTTCGGCAACTCGCTGGAGTGGGCGACTACCAGTCCACCGCCACGGCACAACTTCCTGAGCCTGCCGCGGATCCGGTCCGAACGGCCCGCGTTCGAGCTGCACTATCCGCATATGCGCGAACGGATGGCGCTCGAGGCGCACTCCGCACAATTCGCACCGAAGCGCGATCGCGACGAACTCGTCCATAAGGACTAGGTAGTCAGCCGCCAAGAAGGATGTCTGCGGCCGGTGGGCCGACAGAGCATGTGGGTATCAGCAACGCCGATCCCAATGAGGCCATCTCCATGCCTACCAAAAACATGCTCATCAAAAACGTGCCCACCAGAAGCACACCTGCCGGAGGCACACTCACACCGCCCCGGCCAGCCCAAAACGCGCTAGCTACCGCCGGACCCCGAAAGAAAACGCCGGCGTGGCTCGCGCTGGTCTGGTCAGTGCTCCTCGGCGCACTCAGCATCCTCTGGCTGACCGGAGTCCTGAGTTTCCCGTTCCACGGCCCCGGCGCCTCGTTACTAGACACGACCACACCCGCGACGGCGCAGGTCATCCTGCTCGGCATCGCGATCGCCGGTCTGGCGCTCAGCGCACCGCATGTCCTGCGCGTGGCCCCCCGCAGCCGCACGCTCGCGGTCACGACCCTGCTGCTGCCTGTCATGCTGATCTACGTCATCCCCGACTACCGCGTTCTCGCGGCAGTCGGCTACCTCCCCGTCATGCTCGTCATGGTCATCAGCGGCACAGAATCGCTGTCGATCTTCGGTCAGGTCTGGACCGGAAGCACCGTCATCCTCGCCGCCGGCGTACTCGCCGGACTGTGCTTTACGGTGCTAGCCGTGCGCTCGTGGCCCAAGACGCGGACCCGGATCTCCACGCCCCGTTTGCTCCTTGTCGGCCGGGTGGCGGCGTACATCGCCGCCGCGATACCGGTGGGGTACGCCGTGACCCGCATCGCGTGGGCACTCGGCATCCCACTCGGGATTTCGGAGAGCTTTCTCAAGGAGATCGACCAGATCACCAACATCGGTCTCGGCCTCGGCCTGTTCGCCATCGTCGGCGCCATTCTGACCCTTGGCTTGGTCCAACGCTGGGGAACGATTTTCCCGCGGTGGATGCTGGGTCTGCGCGGCAGGCCCGTGCCGGTCGGGCTAGCGGTCAACTCCGCTCTCATCGTGAGCCTGCTGGTCAGCTCGGCCGGAATCTTCATCGTCCGCGGCGCGCTGTCCGGGGACCTCGCCCTCGCACCAAACGGTGCCGCGTCCCAAGTCGCCGCGTGGCTGCCGGAGATGTTCTGGCCGCTGTGGGGTGCGGCGCTGGCGACCGCAGCCCTCGCTTACCGCGAACGCCGGCGTCGCGCCGCGCACGACGAGCGCCAGGAACACTTGCTGGCGGCCGTAGACGACCGCCGTACCCCGTAATCGCCCCGTAGGGTACGACGTGATGACCGCGCCTCAGACATCCGACAGGTACGCCGTGTCCACGCGGCGTACCTCGTCGGCGCACGACTGGCTCGAAGCGCACCCGTTGCCGGTCGACATCGCCATCGCCACGATGTACGCCGTCATCCTTGTACCGATGGCGGCCAGCGTCATCGGTGACGCCGCAGCGAGCCACGCCGCGCAGGTGTTCCTGTACGTCGCGGTGGGCATCCTGCACGTCTGCGTGGCGCTGCGCCGCGCCCAGCCTGAGGCGGCGTACCTCGTCGGCGCGATCGTCATGGGCGCGTTGGCCTTGGGTCCGAGCATCTCCTCCGGGGGCATCGAGGTCCCGGCGGTCTATCTACCCAACTCGATCGTCTTTTTCGTGCTGCTTTACAGCATCGCCGCCGTCCGCGGGCGACGTACCGCGAGCGCGGCACTCCTCATAGCGCTCGTCGGCGCGGTGATAGTCGCCGTTCAACTGATAGTCGCGGCCCGGTCGACGATCCTCGCCGAATCGGCCGGGCTGCCACTGGTCATCGCGACGTTGTTCATCGCGGTCTTCGGCACTTGGGCCTTGGGTCGGCTGCGTCGTACTCGTACGGCATACGTCGCCGAGCTCGAGTCGAAAAACCGGCGCGCCGAGCAGGACCGCCGGCGCGAAGCCGCCGAGGTCGTCGCCGCCGAACGCACCCGGATCGCGCGCGAGCTGCACGATGTCATCTCGCACTCCCTCGCGGTGGTGATCGCGCAGGCCGAGGGCGGCCGCATGGGCGCGAAGAGCCGCGACCCGCAGTCCGCAGACGTCTTCGAGACGATCTCCGCCACTGGCCGCACGGCGCTGGCCGACATGCGCTCCATGGTCGGGTTGCTACGCGACCCCGAGGGTGATGCTGCCAACGAGCGGCGTCCGCAACCGGGCGCGGGCGACATCGAGGCGTTGGTCGCGCGAGCGCGCGAAGCAGGTCTTGACGTCACCCTGCAGGCCTCAGGTACGCCGTGCCCACTTCCAGCGGGCAGCGGACTGACGGCGTACCGCGTCGTACAAGAAGCGATTACGAACGTGGTGAAACACGCCGGCCGGGACGCACAGGCCGCAGTCAGCGTGGACTGGCGATCGGATGCGGTACAGATCGCCATCGTCGACGACGGCGTCGGGGCGCTTCCAGGCGAACACGGCGTCGGCCTGATCGGGCTGCGCGAACGACTCGCAGCCGTCGGCGGCACGCTAGCGATTCCGGCTCGGGCGACCGGTTTCGAGCTGTCCTGCACGATCCCTTACGACGCACGAACCCCGCGGGAGTCTCCATGAGTGACAACGCCGTACCGATTAGGGTCGCCATCGTCGACGACCAGGAGCTCATCCGCACCGGCGTCAAGATGATCATCGACTCCCAGGACGACATGCACGTGGCCGTCGAGGCAGCCGACGGGCAGCAGGCGTTGGAGAAGCTCCGCGCGACTCGCGTCGACGTCGTCGTCATGGACGTGCGCATGCCTCGGATGGACGGGGTCACGGCAACCGCGCACCTGCAAGCACTGCCGACGCCGCCCAAGGTCCTCGTACTCACGACTTTCGACATCGACAAGAACGCGCTCGCCGCGCTGAAGGCCGGTGCCAGCGGGTTCTTGCTAAAAGAGTCCCGCGGAGAGGACATCGTCGAGGCAATACGCCACGTCCACAGCGGCGACGCGGTGATCGCGCCGTCGACTACGAAGCGGTTGCTCGACCGGCTGGTCGCCGCCGACGCCGAGTCGACCCGGCGAGACGACGTGCTCGCCGCGCTCACGGAGCGCGAGACCGACGTGTTCCGGGCGATCGCGACCGGGCAGTCCAACCAGGAAATCGCCGGCGCACTGTTTTTGTCCGAAACCACCGTTAAGACACACGTGCGCAGCATCTTGCGCAAACTCGACCTGCGCGACCGGGTGCAAATTGTGATCACGGCGTACGAGTCTGGATTGATGCGCGAGGCCTGAAATCACTTACGGCAGACTCCAATTCCGCTACTTATCGGTCGATTGACCAAAAGCTCTTGTGTGTTGTCGGGCACAGGGGTTACTGTCCGTTAATGAGAGTGAGTGTTGACCCAGACCTGTGCCAAGGCCACAACCGCTGTTACGCGCTGGCCCCTGAGCTATTTGAGATTGACGATTTCGGCCAGTCAACGGCCCGCGTCGACAACGTCCCACCAGAGTTACAGGACAAGGCACGGTTGGCCGTCGCCAACTGTCCTGAATTCGCGATATCGATCGAGGAAGACGAATGACCGCTCAACCGCAGTCCTATCAGTCTGAGATATCCGTGGATCCGGTCACGGACTGGCACTCAGACTTCGATCATGCCAACCCCGACTACAACCGCGATGTCCATGAAATCTGGGAGGACATGCGCGAGAAATGCCCGGTCGCGCACACCGAGCGCTACGGCGGCGTCTGGCTGCCGGTCGACCATCAGGCAGTCCGAGACATCGCCTACGACACCGAAAACTACACCAGCCGCCAGGTCATCGTGAGCCCGCTTCGCGCCGATGACCCACCCGGGATCGGCGGCGCCCCACCAATCACCAGTGATCCGCCGTTCCACAAGTTGGCCCGCCGGCTACTGCTGCCGCTGTTCCGGCCGCAAGCCATGGCCGGATGGGAAGACGAAGTACGCAAGCTGTGCCGGCAACGTCTTGACGCCATGGGCGAAATCGAGCCGGGTACGACGATCATTGATGCCGCGAAACAGTACGCGCAGTTCATTCCCGTGACGGTTATCGCACGCATGCTCGGACTGCCGCCGAACGACGATGACTTGTTCCGCAAGTTCGTGCACGACTCGATTGAAGGAATCGGCGGCACCGAAGAAGAACGCCGCGGCGCCACCGAACGGCTTCAGGACTACCTCGACATCCAGATCGAGGATCATCGCGCCAACCCGCGCGACGACATGATCAGCTACCTCCTCAATGCCGAGCTCAACGGTCAGCCGCTGAGCCATGAGCACGTACGCGGATCGGTGGTGCTGCTGCTGATCGCCGGCATCGACACCACGTGGAGCGCAATCGGATCGTCGCTCTGGCATCTCGCCCAAAACCCGGACGATCGCAAGCGGATGATCAACGACCCTGACGTCGTGCCGTTCGCGATCGAGGAGTTGCTGCGGGCCTATGCACCGGTCACGATGGCCCGGCTGGTCGCCAAGGACCACGAGTTCAACGGCTGCCCGATGAAAACCGACGAGTGGGTGCTGCTGCCCTTCCCGGCCGCCAACCGTGACCCCAAGGCGTTCGACCGCGCCGACGAGGTCATCATCGACCGCGAAGTCAACAGGCACTCGGCGTTCGGGCTCGGCATCCATCGCTGCCTGGGGTCCAACCTGGCCCGTCTTGAGCTACGGATCGCGGTCGAGGAGTTCCTCGCCCGGTTCAACGACTTCGAGCTCGTCGACGCAGACACCGTCGAATGGAGTGTCGGCCAGATCCGCGGCCCGCGTCAGCTGCCGGTCCGCATTCTCTAGAAGCAATTCTCACGTCGAAGCCCGGCGGAAGGACAATGTCCTTCCGCCGGGCTTCGGCTTTTGTCCGTCCGTCGGGCTTCGGCTTTCAGACATGCGGTTCGACGTATCCACCGCTCGCATCACGGGGTGACGGATCGACGGATCGCGAGACATACGTGACGGATCGCCGGACATACGCGACGGATCGCGAGACATACGCGACGGATCGCGGGACGTGAGGGTTAGCGGCCCTTCCAGACAGGCGCACGCTTCTCGGCAAACGCGGTCGCGCCTTCGATGGCGTCCTCGCTGGTCATGACCGGGCCAAGCACGCCCTTCTGCCACTCGATCAGCTCCTTGTCGGTCCAGTTGATCGACCGGGCGACGAGCTGCTTGCTGACCTTGACCGACATCGGCGCGTTCTGCGCGATTCGCTTCGCGAGCTCCAGTGCACCGTCGAGCGCCTTGCCGTCCTCGGTCAGGCGGGTGACGATGCCGAGCTGCTGAGCGCGCTCAGCAGGGATCCGGTCGCCCGTGAGCGCGAGCTCCATGGCCGCGCCGTACGGCATGGTCTTGGCCAGGCGCAGCACGCCGCCCGCAGCGGCGACGAGCCCGCGGGTGACCTCGGGGATCCCGAAGAAGGCTGTCTTGGCCGCCACGATGATATCCGCGGCGAGCGCAAGCTCGCAGCCACCGGCGAGCGCGTAGCCCTCGACAGCGGCGATCAGCGGCTTCTGCGGGGGCGCCTCGGTGATCCCGGCCAGGCCGCGGCCCTCAATCGACGGACGTTCGCCACGGGTGAATGCCTTGAGGTCCATTCCGGCGCAGAACGTGTTGCCGGCGCCGGTGATGATGATCGCGATGACGGCGTCGTCCGCCTCAAACTTGTCGACGGCTTCGGCGACCCTGGTGGCCACATCGAGGTTGAGCGCGTTCTTCGCTTCGGGACGGTTGAGCGTGATGACACCGACGCCATCTGTAACTTCCACCAACACGGACTCTGACATTCGACACTCCTCTTATGACGGATCGCGGGTGAGATTTCACCGGATCAAGCAACTTTCTCCGACTGTATAGGAGGAGCGAGCGGCATAGGAGCGGCGCACTCGCAAACTTCGCCGGCCCGCCGAGCGTTACGACGCGGCGATGATCAACGCGACGGCGGTGGCCGCGATTCCTTGTCCCCTACCGGTCAGGCCAAGTCCGTCTGTGGTGGTGCCGGACACCGCGACCGGCGCTCCCACCGCGTCACCAAGTGCCTGCTGCGCTTCCTCGCGCCGCGGTCCAATCTTGGGCCGGTTGCCGATCACTTGCACGGCGGCATTGCCTACGACGTAGCCATTCTCGGCGAGCAGACGAACGACCTCGACGAGCATCTCGCGACCGCTGACGCCTTCCCAACGAGGGTCATCGACACCGAACACCGCACCTACGTCGCCGAGCCCGGCGGCACTCAGCAGCGCATCGCAAAGTGCATGCGCCGCCACATCGCCGTCCGAATGACCCGCACAGCCGTCGACGTCGTCCCACTGCAGGCCGGCGAGGTGACAGGGACGGCCCTTCTCCACCGGATGTACGTCGGTGCCAGTGCCGATCCGCGGAATACTCATGCCCCAACCTTTACACAACGCCGGCTACGGCGCAGAAGGGTTCGCCACCACGACGTCGACACCGGTTAGTGTCTGGATCGTGGAGACTATTCGACATCGTGTGGCAATCGTGTTGGCCGGCGGTCGCGGACGGCGGATGGGCGCCCAACGCAATAAAGTGCTGCACGACCTTCACGGGCGGCCGATCATCGCCTGGGCCATCGAGGCGTTCGCCGGACATCCGGACATTGACGAGGTCGTAGTGATCGGCAACCGCGACGATCTGGCCGACCTGAGGCTTGTGGCGCAGAAGGTCGATGAGTCGATAGCCGTCATCGAGGGCGGCGCCGAGCGGCCGGACTCCGAACGCGCCGCGCTCGAACACCTACGTACGCGGATAGAGTCCGGCACCATCGGTCTCGTTGCGATCCACGACGGCGCTCGCCCGTTGGTCGACCATCACCTGATCAACCGGGTTATTCACGCCGTTGGCGGCAAGAACGGCATCGTGGGGGCGATCCCAGTCCTGGCGTCACCGCCGCTCATCCAGCTTGCCGACGACGACGTACGCACACTCGGACATCTGAGCCTGGTCAGGGCACAGACACCGCAGGCCTTCGACGCGCGGTTGCTGCTGCGTGCCTATGACGAGGCGCGGCGCGAAGGATTTGTCGGCACCGACACATCGTCGTACGTCGAACGCGTCTGCGGTGACGATGAGAAAATCGTCGGCGTACTTGGGGACGACCGCAATCTCAAGGTGACGTTCAAGGACGATCTTGCGCGAGCGAACGCACTGGCCATCGACCAGAAATAAGGATCTCTATCAGCTGGTCCGGCGCCGGGCTCGAGCCGGCCGCAGCGGACAGCACCACGCCGGAGGTGACGATCGGGAACGACGCGACATAAAGCGTCTCGCGGTCGATCGTGTGCAGGATCTGCGCACCGCGTACCTCTTTGACCGTCTCGGTCATCGGAGACATCGACACAAAGACCACTGATGGGTCCGAATTATCGACGTGCGGCGGATCGGTGCCGGCCGGCACGACGGCCACGATCGCGTCGTCGGCCAGAGACAAAAGATCGCCCGCCGCATGAAGCGGACGGGCGATCGATGTGGCACCGAGGTCATCGGCTAGCACGATTAGGCGCAGGTCATGCCAGTGCATCAGCGCGGCCGAACTTAGGAAGCGAGAACTTCGTCGAGAAGTGTCTCGGCCTTATCCTCATTGGTTCCCTCAGCCAACGCAAGCTCGGAGACCAGAATCTGACGGGCCTTGGACAGCATCCGCTTCTCGCCAGCGGAGAGGCCGCGCTCCTTGTCGCGACGCCACAGGTCACGGACGACCTCGGCGACCTTGTTGACGTCGCCCGAGGCGAGTTTCTCCACATTTGCTTTGTATCGGCGCGACCAGTTGGTCGGCTCTTCGGTGTGCGGCGCGCGCAGAACTTCAAAGACCTTGTCGAGGCCCTCTTGCCCGACAACGTCGCGTACGCCGACAATTTCAGCGTTGTCCGCAGGCACCCGGACCGTTAGGTCACCTTGCGCAACTTTTAGAACCAGATAGGTTTTCTCTTCACCCTTGATCGTGCGTTGTTCGATCGCCTCAATGAGCGCCGCGCCGTGATGGGGGTACACGACGGTCTCGCCGATATTGAAATCCATGTGGTGTTTTCTCCTTACGGGTTATGTCAATTCTAACACGCTTATCGGGCTTACTGAAATCGCCCGGGAATACGAAGATGCAGGTCAAAGCATGTTTTTACGTAAGTTGCCAGTTTGACAATCATTGGCTCACGTGCATTAAGGTGCGGAATCGACGAAACTGTTACCTCGCCTAAGTAATGAAATTCGCGGCCCTAACAAGCGGCGTCCTACCGCAACGGCGAGGCGCCGACGAGCCTGCACAACCGGCGCACTAGTCTGTAACGCAGGTACGTCGGGGTAACCCGACGCGCGAGAACGCAGGAGGAAGATCGTGAGCCAGACGGCTTCTGTAAAGACGAGCACGCCAGCACGCCGGCCACGCCGAAAGGCATTCGCCGCCGTGGCGCTGCCGATAGCCGCAACGATGATGCTCGCCGGCTGTAGCGCCGGCCAGATCACTCAGACCGCCGACCAGCGTTCCGAAGTGCCCGGGACGACCGCTGATCTGGGCAACCTGCATGTCCGCGCTGCCGAAGTTAGCCCGCCCACGTCGGGTCACTACTTCAGCAAGGGCTCGACGATGTACCTCGAAATGCAGATCGCCAATGACGGGGCCGAGGACCAACTGACCGCGGCGACCATCGACGGCGTCGACGCCAAGCTCGAGGGTCCCAGCGCATCGAGCGCTCCGCGCAACGCGGAGTCCACCGGCGCGGGACTCGCTTCCACGATCACGATCGCCGAGCAGGGCATTACCTCAATAGGCGAGGACAACACGATTACCGCGGATGCCGCGGGCAAGTTCTACCCCGCGCAGTACATCAAGGTCGTACTCACCTTCAAGGACGCTGGCGACCTCAAAATGAGCATGCCGATCGGCGTGCCGATCACTGAGGCGCCGAAGGTCAACAGCGACAAGATCGACCTGCACCCCAAGGAGAACCAGGGCGAGGTCGACTAATCGACTGCCTTCAGCTAGCAATCACAGAAACGCTGCCTCCACCGCATGTGGACGCAGCGTTTTTGTCTGCCCGATCAGCAATGATGTGGCTATGAGTGCAAAAACCCGGGCAAGCTTCAAGTGCTCCGACTGCGGCAACCTCACGGCCAAGTGGTTCGGCCGGTGCCCGGAGTGCCAGGCCTGGGGCACGATCGAGGAGTCCGGCGGTGGCGCGGTCGCGCTGCGTTCTGTCTCGGCCGGCGCGGTCACGGCGCCGGCTCAACGGATCGGCGAGGTCGACATACTCGCCGCACGCGCCCGCCCTACCGGCGTCGACGAGCTCGACCGGGTCCTCGGCGGCGGTCTGGTGCCGGGCTCGGTCGTACTCGTCGCCGGTGAACCCGGCGTCGGCAAGTCGACCCTGTTGCTGGATGTGGCCAGCAAGTACGCCGACCGCGGCAGCCCTGCGCTCGTGGTCACCGGCGAGGAGTCCGCGGCGCAGGTTAGGCTGCGGGCCGAACGTACCGGCAACCTCGCCGCCGACCTCTACCTCGCCGCGGAGACTGATCTCGCGGCGTTGATCGGTCATGTCGATGCGGTCAAACCCGGGCTGCTGGTCGTTGACTCGATCCAAACGATCGCCTCGCCGGCGGCAGAGGGCACGGCAGGCGGGATGACTCAGATCCGCGCCGTCGCAGCCGGTCTGATCGCGCTGGCCAAAGAACGCGGGATCGCCACTATCATCGTCGGGCACGTAACCAAGGACGGGCAGATCGCCGGTCCACGGCTGCTTGAGCACCTCGTCGACGTCGTACTGCATTTCGAGGGCGAGCAGCACTCAACTCTCCGGCTGATTCGAGCGGTCAAAAACCGATACGGCCCGGCCGATGAGGTCGGCTGTTTCGAGATGGTCGACGACGGCATCGTCGGACTGCCGGACCCCTCGGGACTATTTCTGACCAAACGCGAAAACGCCGTGCCCGGCACCTGCATCACCATCACCGTCGAGGGACGCCGACCAATCCCGGCCGAAGTGCAGTCTCTGGTCACGCCCTCGCCGCTGGCGACGCCACGACGAGCGGTGAGCGGGCTGGACTCGGCACGGGTCGCGATGGTGCTCGCGGTCCTCAGCAAGCACGCAACGCTCAGCCTCGCCACCAAGGACGTGTTCTGCGCGACGGTCGGCGGAGTAAAAATCACCGAGCCTGCGGCGGACCTCTCCCTCGCGCTGGCAATCGCATCGGCCGAGCTCGACATCGCGCTCCCCGTCGACCTGGTCGCGATCGGCGAAGTCGGGCTGGCGGGCGACCTGCGCCGGGTACGCGGACTGTCGCGACGCATTGCCGAGGCAAGGCGGATGGGCTTTCGCAAAGCGATCGTGCCGCCAGACTCCGGACTCAAGGCTCGCCAGCTCAAGGCGGCCGGTATCCAGGTCACCGAGGCCCGCGATCTGCACTCTGCGCTACTCGCCGCCCGCCTAGTTAGCTAGAGCCGCACGATGGCCTGTCGCCGTACCGTTATCGTGCCTAACGGAGTACGCGGCCGATTTGCCTATACGATTGCCGCGTTCGTGCTGTCGTTTAAGGAATTCACTTGCTGCGCCCATTTCTCGCATCCCTAGCCCCTGGCACTGCGCTGCGTGAAGGCCTCGAACGCACCCTCAGAGGCCGGACCGGGGCGCTCGTCGTGATCGGCTGGAACAAGACCGTCGAATCGATCTGCACCGGTGGTTTCCCGCTCGACGTCGAGTTTTCGGCGACCCGGCTGCGCGAACTGTCCAAAATGGACGGCGCCATCGTGCTGGCCACCGACGGCACCCGGATCATCCGCGCGGGCGTGCACCTGATGCCCAACGCCGCCATCCCGACCGACGAGTCGGGCACTCGGCACCGTACGGCGCAACGGGTCGCCCGAGAGACCGGATTCCCGGTCATCGCCGTCAGCCAGTCGATGAACGCAATCAGTGTCTATCTCGGCGACGAACGCCACCAGGTAGACCACCCCACGGTCATCCAGGGCCGCGCCAATCAGGCCCTCGCCACCCTTGAGAAGTACAAACGCCGTCTCGACGAGGTCGCCGGCACCCTGGCCGCGCTCGAGATCGAGGATCTGGTCACCGTGCGCGATGCGGTCGCGGTGAGCCAGCGCTTGGAGATGGTCAGCCGGATCTCCGCCGAGATCGCCGGTTACGTCAGCGAGCTGGGCACCGACGGCCGGCTGATCGCGCTGCAGCACGAGGAGCTGATGGCCGGCGTGGTCGATGATCGCGAGCTGATCTTGCGTGACTATCTCGAGATGGGCAAGAACGCCAAGAGCGTCGAAGAAGTGCTCGACGAACTCAGCGAGCTCAACGCCATCGAGCTTCTCGACCTGGTGCAGTTCGCGCGAATTATCGGGCTGCCAATCGGAAATGACTCACTCGACACCGCGATCAGCCCGCGTGGTTACCGGCTGTTGGCCCGGGTCCCCCGGCTGCCGGCCCAGGTCATCGATCGTCTGGTGGACCACTTCGAGAGCCTTCAGAAGCTGTTGGCAGCGTCGATCGAGGAGCTGCAGAACGTCGAGGGCGTGGGCGAGACGCGCGGCCGGGGCATCCGTGAGAGTCTGTCCCGTCTGGCCGAGACCAGCATCCTCGAGCGTTACGTCTAGCGCTGCCGACGACCCCGTAACAGGGCCGGGTTAGACCGGTCCGAGGGTAAGCATGCGCTCCAAGCGTTCGATGCCGTCACGGAGCGACCGCATCATCTCGGGGATGCCCATCTCGGCGGTGCGCCGGGTCAGCATCATCAATCCGCCGATGGCCGCGCCGGCATAGAGCCGCAGGTCTGGATCGTCCAGCGGGCGATCCAGCCGGATCGCGATCGCCTCGGTGAGCAGTTCGATCGGGCGAGTGATTTCCGCGAGCATTCCCCGGCGCAGTTCCGGGACGGACTGGATGAGCTCGTTGCGAGTGAACTCGAGCTGGAGTTCCTCGTCGGGCATGTTTCCGAACGTCTGCCCTATCGCGTATGCAACCGCCTGCAGCGGCGACAAGTCCGCCGGCGCCTCCACCATCAGACGAAACGTCTCGCTATCCATAAACTCCGTCAGTACGACGTCTTCCTTAGTCGGGTAGTAGCGGAAGAACGTACTCGGCGACACCTCGGCTGCCGCGGCGATCTGCTCGATTGTGGTCTCGGCGTACCCACGCTCGCGGAACAGCTTCAACGCATGCTGCTGGATCGCAGCCTTAGTCTTGGCCTTCTTTCGCTCACGCAGCCCAAGCACCGGGGGCTCAGCCGGCGGCGGGGTGGGCTTCGCGGGTGTCACTGGCATCTATCGATTGTGCTACATCCGGGCCGGGGGCCTGAGCACCCCCGCCGTTGTCGATAGTGCGGTCCTTGCCGTCCGGGAGGAAAAGCAACGTGAGTACGGCGCCTAGGATCGCGACACCACAGGAGATCCAGAGAGTCGCGCTCATCCCGCTGACGAATGCGCTACGCACGGAGTCCACAAGCGCGGACGAGCCGATGCCCTGTCCGGCGGCGACGCCCGATGCGACGTTGTCCCGGACCGCGTGCGCCGCGGTCGCCGGCAGCCCGGCGACCTGCACGTGCGACCGATAGACACCGTTGAGTACCGCGCCCAGACCGGCGATCCCGATGACGCTGCCGACTTGACGCAGTGTCTGAATAAGTGCCGAACCTGCGCCTGCGCGGGCCTTGGGCAGCGTCTGCAATGCCGCGTTCTGCGCGCTGAACAGCGCCGCGCCGAACCCTATTCCCACGATCGCGGTCCAGATTGCGGTCAGCAGGTAGCCGTCGCCGAGTCGCGTCGTCGTACCGAGAAACAGCCCAACGGCGGTCACCGCGAAGCCGGCGGCACCCACGATCCGCCCACCGAACCTGTCGGTCAGCTTCATACTTCCGCGCATACCGGCGATGAGTCCGGCAACCATGGGGAGCGTGCGCAGCCCGGTGCCGAGCGCGTCGGCGCCAAGCACGGCGCGCAGATACTGCGGTACGACGAACATCAGCCCGAAGAACGCCAGGCTCGCAACCGTCGCGCCGATACTGCCCCACCGGAATGACCGATCGCTCCACAACCGGGCGTCAAAGACCGGCTCGACCCCCTGCACGCGACGCTCCCAGACGAAGAAGGCCACGAGCAATGCGATGCCGATGATGAGCGAGCCGACCACGACGCCGTCCGACCAGCCACGAGCCGGGCCCTCGATCATGCCGAAGGTGAAGCCGAGCAAACCCGCCGACGACAGCCCGATACCGGCAAGGTCGAACCGGCGGGATCCTTCGCCAGAGGTGCTTTCGGGAAGAAATAGCCAGACCGCGATGAGCGCCAGCAAGACGACCGGCACGTTGATCAGGAAGACCGAACCCCACCAGAAGTGTTGTAGCAGCGCTCCGGCCACGATCGGACCCAGTGGCAGCCCGATCATCGTGGAGGCGCCGAGCACCATGATCGCCTTCTGACGCTCTTCTGGTTCGAAAAGCACAACCACCGACGACATCGCAAGCGGGATGAGCACGGCGGCACCAACCCCTAGCAGGGTCCGCGCGGCTATCAGGGCGGCCGGAGAACCGGCGTACGCGCACCAGAGCGAGCCGGCGCCGAAGACGACAAGCGCGCCCAGCGTGAGACGTTTGCGTCCATACCGGTCACCGAGCATGCCGGCCGGCAGCAGGAGCGCGCCGAGTACCAGTAAATACGCATCGGCGAACCACTGCAGGTCGGAGTTGGTCGCGTGCAGGACGACGGCTATGTCCGGCAAGGCCACGTTGAGCACCGTCATATCGAGTCCGACGACGAGCAAGCTCATGGCGGTGGCGGCCATAGCCCACCAACGGGCGTTGGGGCTGGACAGCATCAGAATACTCACAGTCACTAGTTTTTGAATGTCGCTTGTTTTTGATAGTGACTGTCATTTTATTGTTTGTCAAGGGTGCCGAGGCGATCTGCTCGTTGAAGCAAACGAAACTACTGCAGGACGATTTGCCCTGGTGCGCTTTGGATTCCGCCCTGGACGGCCTGCACGGCGTAGGTGCCGGGGCCAAGCAGTGGACGGGGCGCCGTGCAGGTCGGCTCCGACACCTTCCCCGACCAGATCACGGTGTAGTCGACCTTCTGTCCGGCAGCTAGCGTCCTGGTGTCGTTACTGCTTTCTGGATAACAGTCATTGCTGGACCAGAGCCGCCCGCCTGCCGCGTCGAAGATCAGCAGTTCCTGACCGGCGGCGTTGAGATCGCGGATGCACGGGACGGTCGACTTGTTGACCACGCTCAGGATCAGCCGAGG
The DNA here is from genome assembly GCF_003003235.1 of Antricoccus suffuscus. NCBI lineage: Bacteria > Bacillati > Actinomycetota > Actinomycetes > Geodermatophilales > Antricoccaceae > Antricoccus > Antricoccus suffuscus. The sequence continues at coordinate 266,727 of NZ_PVUE01000003.1, read as the reverse complement.
CTTGTCACCGGCGACGTAGGCCGGCTTGTCGGTCGCGACCTGCACCTCGAGCTGGTCGGGTGTGCAAGCGACCGGCGCGGCCGGCGGTGGCGCCGCAGTTTGCGGTCCTGGAGCGGTGGGCGCAGCGGATCCGGCTGGCGCGTCGGCCCCTGACGATATCGCCGAGGCCGAAGGAACGGCGGAATCGGCCGGAGAAGCCGGACCACCACTCGCCGCTGCGGATCCCGACACTGACGGTTCCGACGAAGCAGTCGATGAAGCAGTCGATGACGAGGAGGACGCGGCCGACGCCGCGGCGCTGGCCGGTGTCCCAGATCCGGCGAAGCCGATCTGGGCGGCTCCCCAGAAAATCAGGGCGAGCGCGACGATCAGACCGGCCAGCGCAATGGCGCGTCGACGCCAGTACACGGCCGGTTGCAGCGGTCCAACCGGAGATAGCACAATCGAAAACTAGACGGTGTCGGGCCGCATTCGTTGTCAAAACGCCGTACGGCCTCGACTTTGACTCACATGCAGGCGGTCAGCGTTCGATCATCCGCTCGGCGATCTGTACGCCGAACAACTGGGCGATAAAGATCGCCTGTTCTGGCAGGACCACTGTCCCGTCAAGGCCAACCGTTGGCGGGTCAAACTCCGGCAGCGCACTCCCCCGCAGGTCCGCCTTCGCGAAGTCCGCACCCTCAATTGTGGCGCCGGCAAGATCCACGTCCAGGAACCGGCTTTTCGCGCATTTCGCGTGTCCCAGATCCGCCTCACGCATCCGCACTTCCTCAAACCGATCGCCCGAAAGGTCGGCTCCGGAAAGCCCGACGAATGACCAGTCGCCGCCGTTTACCTGCATCGGACGAAGCGTGCAGTCCCGGAACGAGCTTCCGGTGAGCTTGCAGCCGGTGAACGTGGTGTCGAAGAAGTTGCACGCGACGAACGAGCATCCGACGTACGCCGATGCGGTCTGCTTGCTCGCGTTGAACCGCACGTTAGCGAAATGGCAGTCAGTGAAGGTGCAGCCCCGCACGATCGACTCGGTCAGGTCGATGTCGAAAAACTCGCAGTTGGTGTATTCCTTGCGGTCAAGTTCCTCGGCGTACCAGTCATTCCCGCTGAACGTCTCCCCCTCGACGGGCACGCTCGACGGTTCGCTCATCGGCCACCGTGCGCAAACGCACCGACAACCTGGTCAAACCTGGTCCGGTCCAGTACGGCGCCCTCACGCCTGATCTGATCGGGCTCCAGGCGTAACACCCGGTCCAGGCGCACCCAACTCGGCCGACCGGACGAGTCCCACGGACCGTTGCCGATAGAGAAGTACGTCGGCGTATCGTGCCGTTTGGTCGTGAGCATCAGCGCCGCGACGTCGGCGCCGATCCGGCCGATGACGACAACTGGACGGTCCTTGCCCTGGCTCGCATCTTCCTCATAAGGCACCCAGGTCCAGACGACCTCGCCCGGATCCGCGTCCCCGTCCTTCTCCGGCGCATAGGCGATCTGCGGCCTTGCCTCGCTGATCGCGATGGTCTCCTTGGGCGGCCGCGGGCTCGCACCGGTCAATGGTTTGTGGTGCTCGTCCGCGCGCTGTCGTGGCGCGTTGCCACCACGTCCCAGCACTCGCTTCAGGGTCGATTTGATGCTCATGGCCCGCACGTTACCGGAGCCGGTCAGACACTTTGGCAGAATGAGTCAGATGGGCATGCCACGAAATGCGACGCAGTCGGCGATCGGCGCCCACCTTCTTGCCGAACGGATTATCGACTGGTACGACGTCAATGCCCGCGACCTGCCATGGCGCGGAGTCGACGTCGACCCGTGGGCGGTGATGGTCAGCGAGTTCATGCTCCAGCAGACGCCGGTCAACCGAGTGCTTCCGGTGTTCGAGGCGTGGATGGTGAAGTGGCCGGCTCCGGCTGACCTCGCCGCGGAGTCGGTCGGTGAGGCGGTCCGCATGTGGGGCAAGCTCGGTTATCCGCGACGTGCCTTACGCCTGCACGCCGCCGCCGGAGCCATTGTTGCCGACCACGGGGGCGTCGTGCCTCGCGACGTCGATGACCTGAAGGCGCTGCCGGGTGTCGGCGACTACACGGCTGCCGCGATCGCCTCTTTTGCTTACGGGCAACGGATCGCGGTCGTCGACACAAACGTACGGCGCGTCGTACATCGAGCCGTTCTTGGCGCCGCGGAGGCAGGCCAGTCGACCACCAAGGCGGACTTTGCACTGACCGACTCGCTCTTACCGAGTACGCCGCAGCGCGCCGCCCGCATGTCTATTGGGCTTATGGAACTCGGCGCCCTGCTCTGCACGGCGACCAACCCGGTGTGTGAACGATGCCCGTTGCGGACCGACTGCGCCTGGGTCGCGGCCGGTCGGCCGGCGTACGACGGGAAACCTAAACGCGTGCAGAAGTTCGCCGGCACCGACCGGCAGGTGCGCGGCCTGCTCATGGATGTGCTGCGCGACAACGAGCGCGCCGTCACGAAGGCCGATCTCGACGTCGTCTGGCAGGACGCCGACCAGCGCGAGCGCGCCCTGGACGGTCTGCTGCGCGACGGGCTCGCCGTCATCGACGAAAACGGGCTGTTCGCGCTGCCAGACTGAGCCCGGCCAACGGTGCGCACACCAAGTGCACAGCTGCGCCGGTGAGTGGGCCGCGGACAACCGCAATACGCGGCGTAAGGTGGCACCCCGGTTGAGGGAGTACCACCATGGTCACTCCGGAAGAGGAGGTGCGGCCATGAGGGCCTGCAGGACAAACGGTGTCGCCAATCAAATTGTGACGTTGACGGTGCCACTAGGTCTTTTTCTATAGAGATAGCTCATAGACATCGCGGTGGCTTCGTCCATTCATCCCTAAGGACAACATCGTGCAAGAACTCACCGAAAAACAAATACGAAATTCATTCGTCAATGCCTCGCGTCGCGAAGTCGCTCAACTGCCGCTCCCGAACGACCTTGACACCTGCGATTGGGACAACCTGGATCTCCTCGCCTGGTCGGACCCTCGTGACAGGCGGCGCTCATTCGTCGTGGCCCCGGCGCGCGAGCGGGTGGTCGGATTCATCCTGACATCGACGCAATCGAATATCGGCAAGCGCGCAATGTGCGTTTGGTGCGAGGACATCAAAGAGACCTCCGAGGTCGGCATGTTCTCCGCTAAACTCGCTGGCGCCGCCGGGCGTAAAGGCGATACGGTCGCCACCCTGATCCATTCGGACTTTGACTGCTCGCGGTTTGTGCGCCGTCAGCCGACGCCGATGGAGGGAGGCGACGATCCGGAACAGTTCATCGAGACTCGGATCGCGCGTTTACGAGAGCACCTTGAGGGCTTTGCCCGGAAGGTCGCCGGGCTTGCCTGAGCCGGCGCACTGATGGGCTACTCGACCGGTCGCCGTCGGGTCCGCGCCCTTGTCGCAAGAAAGTTCCCCTTGTCTCGCCGATGATGGCGATACAAGGGGAACTTTGACGTGACTAGAAGCGGCTACTACTCGTTGACGGCTGCCGACTCGTCCGTCGAGGTACCGGCGGCCACCGCAGCCACCGGCTTGGCCTCACCACGGAACGAGAAGTGCATCTTCACCAGATCCGCGTTGGGCGCGATGATCGACTCGACGTCGACCGGCTTGCCATCCGGATCGATGACGTCGACGTGGATGACCTGCCCGGCGTTGATCTCGCCGTACAGGATCTTCTCCGAAAGCGAGTCCTCGATCTCCCGCTGGATCGTCCGACGTAGCGGACGAGCGCCGAGAACCGGGTCGAAGCCACGACGCGCCAGAAGGTTTTTGGCCGCGTCGCTGAGCTCGACCTTCATGTCCTTCGCGGCGAGCTGCTCGCCGACCCGGTCGATCATCAAGTCGACCATCTGGACGATTTCGTCCTGGGTCAGCTGATGGAAGACGACAGTGTCGTCGATGCGGTTGAGGAACTCCGGACGGAAGTTCTTCTTCAGCTCGTCGTGCACCTTCAGCTTCATGCGGTCGTAGTTGGACTCGTCATCGTTGCCCGACTGGAAGCCCAGCCCGACAGCCTTGGCGATGTCTTTGGTGCCGAGGTTGGTCGTCAAGATCAACACGGTGTTCTTGAAGTCCACGACGCGCCCCTGACCGTCGGTGAGCCGGCCGTCTTCCAGCACCTGCAACAGCGTGTTGAACACGTCCGGGTGCGCCTTCTCGATCTCGTCGAACAGTACGACGGAGAACGGCTTGCGGCGTACCTTCTCGGTCAGCTGGCCACCCTCGTCGTAGCCGACGTACCCGGGAGGGGCACCGACCAGCCGCGAGACGGTGTAGCGATCGTGGAACTCCGACATGTCGATCTGGATCAACGAATCGGGGTCACCGAACAGGAAGCCGGCGAGCGCCTTGGCGGTCTCGGTCTTGCCGACACCGGACGGACCGGCGAAGATGAACGAGCCACCGGGACGCTTGGGGTCCTTCAGCCCGGCGCGGGTACGACGAATCGCCTGGGACACCGACTTGATGGCGTCGTTCTGGCCGATGATCGTCTTGTGCATCTCATCTTCCATGCGCAGCAGCCGAGTCGTCTCCTCCTCGGTCAGCTTGAAGACGGGGATGCCGGTCCAGTTGGCCAGGACCTCCGCGATCTCCTCTTCGCCGACCTCGGTGATGACATCCATGTCACCGGCCTTCCACTGCTCTTCACGCTTCGCGCGCTGCTCCTGCAGCCGCCGCTCGTCGTCGCGCAGTGACGCGGCGCGCTCGAAGTCCTGCGCGTCGATCGCCGATTCCTTGTCGCGACGTGCCTCGGCGATCTTCTCGTCGAACTCGCGCAGGTCTGGCGGCGCGGTCATCCGCTGGATGCGCATCCGAGCGCCCGCCTCGTCGATGAGGTCGATTGCCTTGTCCGGCAGGAACCGGTCGCTGATGTAGCGGTCGGCCAGGGTTGCCGCCGCGACCAGGGCATCATCGGTGATCGAGATGCGGTGGTGCGCCTCATAACGGTCGCGCAACCCCTTGAGGATCTCGATCGTGTGCGTGAGCGACGGCTCGCCAACCTGGATGGGCTGGAAGCGACGTTCGAGCGCGGCGTCCTTTTCGAGGTGCTTGCGGTATTCGTCGAGAGTCGTCGCACCGATGGTCTGGAGCTCGCCGCGTGCGAGCATCGGCTTGAGGATGCTCGCAGCGTCGATCGCGCCTTCGGCGGCACCGGCTCCGACGAGGGTGTGGATCTCGTCGATGAACAGGATGATGTCGCCGCGGGTCTTGATCTCCTTGAGCACCTTCTTGAGACGCTCTTCGAAGTCGCCGCGATAACGGCTGCCGGCGACGAGCGCGCCGAGGTCAAGGGTGTAAAGGTGCTTGTCCTTGATCGTCTCGGGTACGTCGTTGCGCACGATCGCCTGAGCGAGTCCTTCGACGACGGCGGTCTTGCCGACGCCGGGCTCCCCGATGAGCACCGGGTTGTTTTTGGTGCGCCGCGAGAGCACCTGCATCACGCGTTCGATTTCCTTCTCGCGACCGATGACGGGGTCGAGCTTGCCTTCGCGGGCGGCCTGCGTCAGGTTGCGGCCGAACTGGTCGAGCACGAGCGACGTGGACGGCGAACCTTCTGCCGGGCCACCGGCAGTGGCCGTTTCCTTGCCCTGGTAGCCCTGCAGCAGCTGGATGACCTGGGTGCGAACCCGGTTGAGCTCCGCGCCGAGCTTGACCAGGACCTGCGCCGCGACACCTTCACCTTCGCGGATCAGGCCGAGCAGAATGTGCTCGGTGCCGATGTAGGTGTGGCCGAGCTGGAGCGCCTCACGCAGGGAGTATTCGAGGACCTTCTTGGCCCGCGGCGTGAACGGGATGTGACCGGCAGGAGCCTGCTGGCCCTCGCCGATGATCTCCTCGACCTGCTGACGGACGGCCTCGAGCGAGATGTTCATCGACTCGAGAGCCTTCGCCGCGACGCCTTCACCTTCGTGGATCAAGCCAAGCAGGACGTGCTCGGTACCGATGTAGTTATGCGACAGCATGCGGGCTTCTTCTTGCGCGAGCACGACGACCCGCCGGGCCCGGTCGGTGAACCGTTCAAACATGAATTAACTCCTTATACCGTCTTCGGCGCCGGATCTGGCTTGGACCGCCGACGGGACAGTGCGCAGTGTTGCGAGTAACCCATTAAACGTGTAATCCGCGGGCTGGTGTTCCACTGTGCCTGTTTCGTCGCTACGCCGATAGCGAACATCGCCCTGACCTGGCGTTACTGTTCGTCGAGAATGTTGAGATTGGGGTCTAGACGTACGTCGATGAGGCACGGACCCTCACCTGCGGCCAGCAGGTCCGGTACGGCGTCAAACTCCTCGATCTTGCGGATCGTCGCTGCACGCGCCCCCATCGCCTCCGCCATCGGCGCAAGTTCGGGCCAGGTCGTCAGCGAGTAGTCCGGGTCTACGCCGTAGTCGCGCAACTTGTAGTGCTCGGCGCCGTACGCACCGTCATTGAGTACGACGAACAGGATGTTGAGCTTCTCCCGGATCGCGGTGGTGAAGTCGGCGAGGTTCATCATGAAACCGCCGTCGCCGAACACCGCCACGGTCGGCTGGTCCGGCTTGGCGACCGCCACGCCAACCGCGCCGCCCATGCCAAGACCGATCGACCCGAATGCGCCCATCGTGGTGAAGTCGGCCGGATCCGCCACATGCAGGTAGGGCCACGCGCCGAGCACGAACCGGCCGATGTCGGTGACGAGGTTGTGTTTCGCCGGCAACAACTCGTTGAGCCGGATCATCGCCGTACGGATGTCGACGGTGTCCACGCCCGAGCGGTCCTTGAATGCGTCCCGGGGCGAGTACTCGGCGAGCGCTTTCTGCAGGCCGGAGACCCATCCGGTGTTGGGCTTGTGGCCGGCCTCGTCGATCAGCGCGTTCATCGCCGCCGCGGTCAGTCGGGCGTCCGCCGCGATCGGCTCGGTCACCGGCGTGTACCAACCGAACCGCCCCGGGTCCGCGTCGACATGGACGACCTTCTTGCCCGCAAACAGCGACCCACCATGCGACGTATACGCATTGAGGCTGGCACCGAAGACGAGCACACAGTCGGCCTCTCCGATTGCGCCGGAGGCGACACTGTGCGAAAGGTTGCCGTAGATGCCAAGGTTTTGCGGTTGGCCGGCGAAGTAGTCCTTGCCGAGCAAGGTCGTCGCGAGCGGCGCACCGAGCTTCTCGGCGAGCGCGACAAGCTCGTCACGCGCGCCCGAGTCGACGGCACCGCGGCCGGCGAGCACGACCGGTCGGTTAGCGCTCAGCGCAAGCCCGACGGCGCGCTCCAACGCGTCCTGATCCGGCGTACCGAGGGCCGGCGCCACGGCCCGGCCGGCTACCGCCTGATCTCCGACGTCGGCCTGCATCATCGAGATCGGTATGTCCAGCACGATCGCGCGTTGTTCGGAGGTGACCCGCTGCAACGCCCGGTTGAGATCTCGCACCAAAGTCTTCGGCCGGTACACCTTCTCGTAGCCGGCACCCGCCGCGGCCGCGACCGCCGCGATATCGACCTGCTGGAAGTACGTCGGTTCGGGCGGCGTATCGCCGGTGATGAGAAGTACGTTGCTACGGCTTCGAACCGCCTCGACTAGCGACGTAAGAGTATTGGTCAGGGCGGGGCCGTGCGTCACCGACGCGACGCCGGTCTTCCCCGTCAGGCGGGCATAAGCATCTGCCATGCCGACCGAGTTACCTTCGTGTGCGGCACCCACGAATCGCCCGCCCTGCTTTTGGTAGCTGGTCAGGTACAGCATGTTGGCATCGCCCATCAGACCGAAGACTGTGTCAACGTCGTGCTCGAGCAGTGCGGCGGCTATCGCTTCATGGACTTGCATGGGCATTCCCTCGTGACGATGGACTCTTATCCGCCACACTACCCAATCGCAAAGAGCCGGTCGCAAATGCGACCGGCTCTTTATTGCGCTGGCTCTGGAATTAGTGCGCCGCGTCGTACGCGCTCATTATTTCCGCAGAAATACGCCCGCGATCGCTCACCTTGTGGCCGTTCTTGCGCGCCCACTGACGGACCGCGTTGTTCTTTTCACGGTCGACGGTCGCGGACTTGGCGGCAGATTTGCGCCCGCCGGTGACTTTGCGAGCCGCACCGACATACTTCGTCAACGCGTTGCGGAGTGCGGCGGCATTCTTCTTCGTCAGGTCAATCTCGTACGTCGCGCCATCGAGCCCGAACGAAACGGACTCGGAAGCTTCCGATCCGTCGATGTCATCGATGAGCTTTACTTGGATCTGGCGTGCCATGTGTGTTTACTTCCGTAGCCTAGATAACAATTTCGTAGCGAAACAATACACATGTTTTGGCTGCGCCGCGCGGCCATTCCGTGATGGCGCGTTGCAATTCACACAGGCATCACAAATTGCCGAGCGAAACGGCATTATGCGGACCGCTACGAGTTACTCCGGCCTGACGAACGGAAAGAGAATCGTTTCGCGGATACCGCGGCCGGTCAGCACTTGCAACATCCGGTCGATACCGAGGCCCACACCACCCGATGGCGGCATGCCGTATTCCAGAGCACGCAAGAAGTCCTCATCGATTTGCATAGCCTCGTTATCGCCGGCATCGCGGGCCGCGGATTGTTCGATAAACCGCTCGCGCTGAATAACCGGGTCAACCAATTCGGAGTAGCCGGTCCCGCACTCCATTCCGTCGATGTAGAGATCCCACTTTTCGACGACGCCTTCGATGCTGCGATGCGAGCGCACAAGTGGACTGGTATCTAGCGGGAAGTCCCGAATGAAGATCGGGCCACGAAGCTGATCTCGGCAGAGCGTCTCGAAAATTTCCTCGAGCACCTTTCCGGCTACCCAATCCGGACTGAACTTGACCCCATTCTGAGTCGCGACTTCGTGCAGCGTCTCCAGCGGTGTCTGCGGAGTGAGTTCTACGCCGGCCGCCTCCGACGTAATCTCATACAGGGAAGCGCTGCGCCACTCACCGGACAGGTCCATCGTCGTACCGTCGGCGCGGTCAAAGACCATGCTGCCCAAGGCCGCCTGTGCGGCGCGTTGGTAGATCTCCCGGCTCAAGTCCGCCATGACGTTGTAGTCGGCGTAAGCCTGATAAAACTCGCACATGACGAATTCCGGTGAATGAGTCGAGTCCGCGCCTTCATTACGGAAGTTCCGATTGATTTCGAATACCCGATCAATTCCGCCGACCACACAACGCTTGAGATAGAGCTCGGGGGCGATCCGCAGGAACACCTCAAGACCGTAGGCGTTGTAAAACGTCGTAAATGGCCGAGCCGTGGCGCCACCTTGGACAGACTGAAGCATCGGGGTCTCGACCTCGATGTAGTCGTGCGACGTAAGCGTTTCCCGGATCGAGGCTATTGCTTTTCCGCGCACTTCAACCATCTGTCGCGCTTCCGGACGCACGATGAGGTCGGCGTACCGCTGGCGGACCCGAGTTTCCTCATTCATTGGTTTGTGCGCGACTGGAAGCGGACGCAGCGCTTTAGCGGTGAGCTCGAAGCGATCGGCTAGTACCGACAGTTCGCCACGCTTCGAAGTGATCACTTCGCCATCGGCGAATACATGGTCGCCTAGATCGATGTCGGACTTCCAGCGCGCGAGCGCCTCCTCGCCGACCTTCGCCAGCGAAATCATCACTTGAAGTTCGACGCCGCCCTCACGCAAGGTCGCGAAGCAGAGCTTTCCGGAATTGCGAAAGAAAATGACCCGACCGGTGATACCGACCCGGTCACCAGTCGCATGGTCTGCTTCCAGATCGGGGTACGCCGCCCGCACTTGCGCAAGAGAATGCGTGCGCGAGACACCAACTACATAAGGCTCGACACCTTCGGCGAGAAGCCGTTCGCGTTTTCCGCGGCGAATCTTGAGCTGCTCGGGTGTGTCGTCAACCTCGACCGGGTTGGGCGCTGAGTCCTGGGGGTTCTTCTCGTCCTTTGGCACCCCTGAACCCTACGGTAAGCGGTCTGCGACCGATTTACCGGCGGATGATCCAAGGGTGCCCTGACGTGTGCCTATCGCGCGCTATAGCGCCTTACTGAGCTTGACCTCTTCTTCCTCGTAGCCGATCGAGGCGTAGAACTCGCGCGCGACCTTATTGCCGGCGCCGGTCTTGATGATCAACCGGCGATGGCCGCGACGGCGGCCCCACTCCTCGCAGGCATCCATAAGCTTGGTGCCTAGCCCGGTCCGCGCTACGCGCTCCTGCACGGCGAGGCCTTCGACGTACGCGTCCTTCTGGCCAGTGAAGTGACCCTTCTCCTTCACCGTCACTATGCCGGCGAAACCCTCGTCGTCTTCGGCGACAAACACGGCCATGTCGTCGTCGTCGCCATGGTCGATCGACCACGCGACGGTATCGATGTATGACGCCCGCGCCGCCTTCTCATCGCGCCATGGGGCGATTCCCTCGACCAACCTGGGCGCTAGCGCGAGCGCCGGTTCGCGGTCACGGTCCTCGTATCGGCGGATCTTCATGTGCAACCTCCTGGATTATCGCCCGCTATAGGCGCGATGAAACTGTCTCATATCGTTGTCGTCCCCATGAGGCTAATTAGTGTGCGGGATTTTGACCACAAACCGAATCCGATTCGGAACATCATGACAAGATCGAGCGCATCGACTCTCGATCGGGATCGCATGACGAACCCGACCAAACTGACTGAAGGAGTACATGTGGCTGGCGTACTTAACCGTTTTGAAGGCAAAGCAGCACTCGTCACCGGAGGTAGCCGTGGTATCGGGCTCGGGATCGCCGAACGGATCCTTCAAGAAGGTGGATCGGTCGTCATCACCGGTCGCAAACAAGAATCACTCGATGAAGCCGCCAAGGGGCTCAACGCGGGCGACCGGCTGCTGACGCTCGCCGGCAACGCATCGCACGAGGACCACCGTGCCGAGGCGATCGAGCTCGCGATGGACAAGTTCGGCCGCCTCGACCACGTCGTGGGCAACGTCGGCATCAATCCGTTCTACGGCTCGACGCTCGACCTTCCGCTCGATACAGCACGCAAGGTGCTCGATACCAACGTGGTCTCCACGCTTGGCCTTGCGCAGCAGGTCTGGCACCGCACCTGGAAGGAAAACGGTGGATCGATGGTCATCATCGCGTCCGTCGGCGGCCTGAAATCGGCGGGTCCGATCGGCATCTACGGCACCTCGAAGGCCGCACTGATCCACCTCACGATGCAGCTGTCGGACGACATGGCCCCGGGCGTCCGCGTCAACGCGATCTCCCCCGCGGTCGTCAAGACCCGGTTCGCCGAGGCGCTGTACGTCGACAAGGAAGACGAGGTCGCTCGCGCCTACCCGATCGGCCGGCTCGGCGTACCGGAGGACATCGGCGCAGCCGCGGCGTACTTCCTGTCCGACGATGCGGCCTGGGTCACCGGACAGAACCTCGTTGCCGACGGTGGAAGCGGGCACACCAAAACCGTCTAGCTCGAAATCTGCCTAACCGAAAAGCACCCACGAGCCGGCCACTTCACTGCGAGGTGGCCGGCTCGTCTGTCCAAGCCTCGCCGGTCACGGCGTACTCACCCTCGCCCGCGAGAACCGCTCTGAGTTCGCCGAGCCGCCCGTGCGGTATGCCAACCGCCAACGTCGCCGACTCGGCGTACGACGTACCGACGATCCCAAAACCCTTGGCACGAACGAGATTCTCGATCTTGCCAACCACTGCGGGCGCGACCCTGATCTCCACGACCTGTCGTTTGGTGCGGCGTACCACTCCGGCCCGGTCGAGTCCCTCCGCGACGGCCTCGGAATAGGCGCGCACGAGGCCACCGGCGCCGAGTAGCGTGCCGCCGAAATAACGCGTCACCACCGCCACGACATCGCTGAGCGAACGCCCGGCGATGGTCTGCAACATCGGTGCGCCCGCCGTACCCGATGGTTCCCCGTCATCGTTGGACCGGGTCAGGTCGGCGCCCGGCCCGATGACGTACGCCGAACAGTGGTGCCGAGCGTCCCAGAACTCCTTGCGGCAACCGTCAATCACCGCCCGCGCGTCAGCCTCGGACTCGATACGTCGTACCCGCGCTAAAAACCGGGACTTCTTGACCTCGATTTCGGCGTCCACGTCGGCGGCGACGGTGTGGTACGAGACGACGGTCATGCTGCCGAACCTAGTACAGTACTGCTGTTGACTCCTCAGCGAAGCCGGTGCAAGTCCGGCGCTGACCCGCAACTGTGACCGACCGCCTGACGAGAAATGGCTCGACTCGCGTCGGAAAGCCAGGACGCCTGGGATTCAACGGCGACGAGCGCTCTCGAGGACACGGAGCTCATCGCTTGACGGTCCTTATGCCACCAAGATCATCCGGTCTCACGGCGCGGTTCCTGTCAGCGAGTGCACCACCTCAGCCGACAGGAAGGCACGACATGACCACCACCCGCAACAGACGACCAGGACGAGCGGCGATTGCCGCTCTCGGCGCCGCCCTACTCGTCGTAGTTGCGCTCCTCGCCGGTTGCGGATCGGACTCCAGCGGCGGCACCGCCGGCAAGGGATCCGGCGACTCGTCGAAGTTTCCCCGGGATGTCACCGTCGAGGGCAAGAAGATCCATCTCAAGGCGCTGCCCGAGTCCATCGTCGTACTGTCGCCGTCGCTGACCGAGTCGGTGTACGCCGTCGGCGCGGGCGACCAAGTCAAGGCCGTCGACAAGCTCTCGAACTACCCAAAGGACGCCCCGGTCTCCGACCTCGACGCCTTCGCGCCGAAGGCCGAGTCAATCGCGACGTTCGCGCCAGACCTCGTGCTGCTCACCGATGACCAGGACAACATCGTCGAGGCACTGGCGAAGCTGAAGATCACCGCCGTCGTTCTGTCCGCACCGAAGTCGCTGGACGAGGCGTACGACCAGTTCAAGCAGATCGGCCAGCTCACCGGCCATGACACCGAGGGCGCCGCGCTCGCTTCCAAGGTCAAGAAGTCCGTCGACGACGCGGCCGCCAGCGCGCCAACGAAATCGAAACCGCTCACGTATTTCTGGGAGCTCGACAGCACCGGCTACTCGGTCACGTCCAAGACGTTTATCGGCTCGATCCTTTCGAAGTTCAACCTCGAGAACATCGCCGACAAGGCGCCCGACACCGCCGGCGGCTATCCGCAGCTGTCCGCCGAGTACGTCATCGACGCCGACCCCGACCTCATCTTCCTGGCCGACACGAAATGCTGCGGGCAGGATGCGGCGACCGTCAAGGCGCGACCCGGCTGGGACGTCACCCGCGCGGTCAAGGACGACGGCATCGTGTCCATCAACGACGACATCGCCTCGCGGTGGGGCCCCCGGATCGCCGACCTCGCCAAGGAAATAGGCGACGCGGTCAAAAAGCACGCGGGCTAGCACTCCATGGCACGGCCGGACACGGCGCGGCAGTCGATCACGGGGCACTCAGCCCCGGCGATGCCGACGATCCGGCCGGCCCGGCTGCGGCTCTCGCACACCGCGATCTGCTTCGTGATCCTGATCGTCGCCGTTGTGTTCGGCGTCGCCATGGGTGCCGTAGCGCTGCCCCCGTGGGGCGTGTTCACCGAGCTACTCGGGCACATTCCCGGCATACATATCCACAGCGGACTGACCGAAGTGCAGTCCGCGATCGTCACCCAGATCCGTTTCCCACGGGTGATCCTCGGCGTACTGGTCGGCATGTTGCTGGCGATCTGCGGTGCGGCGTACCAGGGCGTCTTTCGTAACCCACTGGCCGATCCCTATCTGCTGGGGTCCGCCTCCGGAGCCGGTCTAGGCGCCACGTTTGCGATCGCCGGCGGCTGGGGCGGCGCGTTGACCCCGATCGCCGCCTTCGTCGGGTCCCTGGTCGCCGTGGCACTGACCTACCTCCTCGGTGCGACGGGGATGCGGTCCGGCACCGCCACCCTGATCCTCGCCGGCGTCGCTGTGACGTCGTTTCTGACCGCCATCCAGACCTTCGTCGTACAGCAGAACTCCGACTCGCTGAAGCAGGTCTACTCCTGGATTCTCGGCAAGTTGAGCACGACGGGCTGGTCTGAGGTGCTGATGATCCTGCCGTACGCCGTGGTCAGCGTCGGGATCCTGCTTGCCTACCGCCGAGTCCTCGACGTGATGGCGCTCGGCGACGAAGAGGCCAGTGCGCTTGGCATGCACCCCGCGAGGGCCCGGATCCTGCTGATCGTCGCGGCCTCTCTCGGCACCGCCGCCGCCGTCTCGGTGAGTGGGCTGATCGGCTTCGTCGGCATCATCGTGCCGCACCTCGTGCGGCTCATCTGCGGGCACAGCTACCGCTCGATCATCCCGCTGTCGGCGCTGGTCGGCGGCGCGCTGCTGGTGATCGCGGACATCGCGGCGCGGATGCTGCTGGCACCCGCGGAGATCCCGATCGGCGTCGTCACGGCCTTCTTGGGGGCGCCGTTCTTCCTCATACTGTTACGGACCTCGCGCCGATGACCGCCACCCTTCCCGCGCTAGCGGCACATGGCGTCTCGGTCGTCCTCGACCACGCGACGCTGATCGACGACGTCGACCTGCACGCGTTGCCGGGCGAGTGGCTGTGCATCATCGGACCGAACGGCGCCGGGAAATCGACGCTGCTGCGCGCGGTCGCCGGCCTGCTCCGTTGCACCGGTCAGGTCAGCCTGCAAGGCAAGGACATCACCCGCATGCCGCGCCGCGAGATCGCCCGCCAGATCGCCGTCGTCGCTCAGAATCCCGCCGTGCCAACCGGCACGACCGTGACCGACTACGTGCTCCTCGGCCGTACGCCACATCTCGGCCCACTGCACCGCGAGGGCCCCACAGACCGTCAGGTCGTCTCCGACGTGCTCGACCGGCTCCACCTCGCTGAATTCGCAGGCCGGATGCTCGGTTCGATGTCCGGCGGCGAACTGCAGCGGGTGTTCATCGCCCGCGCGCTGGCCCAGGAGCCCACGGTCCTACTCCTCGACGAGCCCACCTCCGCGCTCGACATCGGCCACCAACAGGAGGTCCTCGAGGTGATCGACGAGCTCCGCCGCGGCTCGGCGCTCACCGTCATCAGCACGATGCACGACCTGACCCTCGCAGCGGAGTACGCCGACCGGCTGATGCTCATGCACAGAGGCAAAGTCGTCACGGTTGGCGCGCCACTCGACGTACTACGACCCGACACGCTGCGTGCGACGTACGGCGCGCACCTCGACGTACTGCTGCCCCCCGAAGGGTCGCCGCAGCACGGCCCGATCATCATTCCGGTACGGCGTACCCGAGGCTAGTCGCGATTGTTCATCACACGGGCGACCAAATGTTCATCTTGGCCAAATGGGTGACACGGCACCCCTGATACATAATTGAGGATCGACCTCCGCAATCCGACGGACAACCCGACCCGAAAGAGCACGCACCTCCACGATGACGATGTTGCGCGGCGACCGACGGCCCGACGAACGGACCCTTGTCGACGTACTCCGGGCAACCGCCGCGGCGTACCCCGGCAAGCCGGCACTGGATGACGGTACGTCGATCCTCAGCTACGCCGAGCTGACCGCAACGGCGGAGCGTATCGCCGCCGGGCTCGCGGCCGACGGTGTGCGCCAGGGAGACCGTGTCGGCATCCAGATCCCATCCGGCACTTCCGAGTTATATCTGGCGATTCTGGGCATCCTGATCGCTGGTGCGGCGTACGTGCCAGTGGACGCAGACGACCCACCGGAACGTGCCGAGCTCGTCTTCGGCCAGGCGGCGGTCACGACGATCCTCGACAGCGTCGAACAGGTACGACGACTTGCCGCGGCCACCGATGCGCCGCCGTCACCTCCAACCCCGGACAACGACTGCTGGATCATCTTCACCTCAGGGTCTACCGGCCTACCCAAGGGCGTCGCCGTCTCACACCGTTCCGGCGCGGCATTTGTAGATGCCGAGGCACGGCTGTTCCTGCAAGACGAGCCGATCGGTCCCGGTGACCGGGTCTTGGCCGGGTTGTCGGTCGCGTTCGACGCCTCCTGCGAGGAGATGTGGCTCGCTTGGCGGTATGGCGCCTGCCTCGTACCGGCCCCGCGCGCATTGGTGCGCACCGGAATGGACCTTGGGCCATGGCTCGTCGCTCGACACATCTCGATCGTGTCGACGGTGCCGACCTTGGCGGCGCTGTGGCCGGCCGACAGCCTCGACGACGTCCGGCTGCTGATCTTTGGCGGAGAGGCGTGTCCGCCGGAGTTGGCCGAGCGGCTCGTCACGGACAGCCGCGAAGTCTGGAACACCTACGGCCCTACAGAGGCGACAGTCGTTGCGTGCGCCGCACAGTTGACCGGCGATGGCCCGGTGCGAATCGGGCTTCCGTTAGACGGCTGGGATCTGGCCGTCGTCAACAAAGACACCTCCGAGCCGGTCGGTGAAGGCGAGATAGGCGAGCTGGTTATCGGCGGCGTCGGGCTTGCGCACTACCTGGACCCGATCAAGGACGCCGAGAAGTACGTCGCCATGCCGACCCTCGGCTGGGACCGCGCGTACCGAAGTGGCGACCTCGTCCAAAACGATGCGGCCGGTCTGCTGTTCGTCGGCCGCGCGGACGAACAGATCAAGCTCGGCGGTCGCCGCATCGAGCTCGGCGAAGTAGACGCGGCACTGCAATCGCTTCCAGGTATCGCCGGGGGCGCCGCAGCGGTGAAGACGACGGCGGGCGGCAACCAGGTCCTCGTCGGCTACGTCGTACCGGCCGACGACGTACCGTTCGACCAGTCCGCCGCGCGGGCCCGCCTTACCGAGGCACTCCCCGCAGCACTCGTGCCGATGCTCGCCGCCGTCGACACCCTCCCGACCCGCACCTCGGGCAAGGTTGACCGCGACGCACTCCCCTGGCCGATAGCCTCGGCACCGGCGCACGACGAACCCGACGATCTCACCGAGACCGAGACCTGGGTCGCAGACCGGTTCGGCGAGGTCCTCGGCGTCACGCCGACTAGCCGGACTGACGACTTCTTCGCCAACGGCGGCGGCAGCCTTACCGCCGCTCAACTGGTGTCCAAGCTCCGCCAGCGCTACCCCGAGGTGACGGTCGCCGATCTCTACGCACAGCCTTCCGTCGGCTCGATGACCGAGTTTCTCGAGTCGAAGTTCCGCACCATCCAGCCCGCCAGCCAACGTGGCACCGTCCAGCCGACCCGGCGGCGCACCCAGCTTCTGCAGCTCGGCCTCAGCGTCATCATCAACACGATCGCCGGCGCCAGATGGGTCGTGATCCTCCTGTTGCTGACCAACATCGTCGGCGGCGTTGGTGACTACGGGCCGGCACCGGTGTCCTGGTGGCTCGTCGGCGGCGGCGCACTCATCCTGCTCACGCCGTTCGGCCGGATGACGGTCGCCGTCCTCGGCACCCGCCTGTTGCTGTATGGCGTGCGCCCCGGGGCGTACGACCGCGGCGGCAAGACACACATCAAGCTCTGGGCGGCCGAGCGGCTCACCGACGCGGTAGGCGCGGCCAACCTGGCCGGTGCACCCTGGATTCCGTACTACGCGCGGGCGTTGGGCTGCAAGATCGGCAAAGGGGTGGACCTGCACTCGCTGCCTCCCATCACGGGCATGCTCGAGCTCGGCGGCGGCTGTTCGGTCGAACCGGAGGTGGATCTTTCCGGCTACTGGATTGACGGGGACCTCGTGCACATCGGTGCGATCAAGATCGGTGCGCGCGCGACGATAGGCTCCCGAAGCACGATGGGGCCCGGGTCATCGGTCGGCAGAGACTCCGACGTCGCGCCAGGATCGGCGGTGTTCGGCGACGTACCTACCGGCGAATTCTGGAGCGGCTCCCCGGCGCGGCGGATGGGCCGCGTCAAGCACCCGTGGCCGGAGGAACGACCCCCGAGGGCCACGGCGTGGGTGTGGGCTTATGGCGCCTCATCGCTCGTCATGGCGCTCCTGCCGGTGCTCGCCGCGATCGTCGGACTGTGGATCGTCAAGCTGTTCGTCGGCGATGCAAACACCTGGGCGCAGGGCTATGGCCGAGCAATGATCGGTGTGCCCCTGGGCTCTATCGCCGCGTTTGTCACGCTCGCGGTCCTGATCCTGGGATTCGTGAGGCTACTCGGACTCGGCCTACGTGAGGGCGCGCATCCGGTGCGCAGCCGGATCGGCTGGCAGGTCTGGGCTACCGAGCGGCTGCTGGACACCGCCCGCACGCTGTTGTTTCCGATCTATGCCAGCCTCTTCACACCCGTGTGGCTGCGCGCGTTGGGCGCCAAGATCGGTAAGAACGTCGAGGCCTCCACCGTGCTACTCGTGCCGAAAATGACCGAGGTGCGCGACGGCGCGTTCCTCGCCGACGACACTATGGTCGCCTCGTACGAGCTCGGTGGCGGTTGGATGCGGATAGCTAGGGCGAAGGTCGGCAAACGTGCGTTCCTCGGAAACTCTGGCATGGCCCACAGCGGGCGCCGGGTGCCCAAAGACGGTCTGGTCGCCGTACTTTCGGCGGCGCCGCACAAGTCGAAGTCGGGCACATCATGGCTCGGTAGCCCGCCGGTCAAGCTGCGCCGAAATGCACAGGACGTCGATTCTTCGCTGACGCATAAGCCTTCCAAGCGGCTCAAGGTGATGCGCTCGCTCGTCGAGGTGTGCCGCGCGATACCGGTAATCGTCTCGGGCGCGATCGGCGTGAGCCTGCTGCTCACGCTCCAACTGCTGCATCTCGAACTCGGGCTATGGCAAGCATTCGTGCTCTCCGGGGTCGTACTGGCCGTCGTCGGCGCCGTGGCCGCCGGCATCACCACGGCGGCGAAGTGGCTGATCGTCGGACGCATACCGAAATCGGAACACCCGCTCTGGAGCTCGTTCGTCTGGCGCAACGAAGTCGTCGACACCTTCGTGGAGTTTGTCGCCGCACCGTGGTTCGCCGCGCCGGCTACCGGCACTCCGGTCCTTAACCTGTGGCTGCGCACCATCGGCGCACACATCGGTCGCGGGGTGTGGTGCGAAAGCTACTGGCTGCCCGAAGCCGATCTGGTCCGGCTCGAAGACGGCGCCACCGTCAACCGAGGCTGCGTCGTACAGACGCATCTGTTCCATGACCGGGTAATGAGCCTCGACAGCGTCGTACTCGGCCGCGGCGCGACCCTCGGCCCGCACAGCGTCATCTTGCCCGCAGCACAGATCGACGACGACGCGACCGTCGGCCCCGCGTCCCTGGTCATGCGAGGCGAGTCGGTACCGGCCCGATCGTTGTGGCAGGGTAACCCCATCAGCCCCTGGTCGACAAATGCACCAAAGATGCCCCACCTGTCGGTCGATGTCGCAGTTGGCGACCAGGCGACTGCAGAGGCACAGAAGGAAAATGCGTGAGTGTGAGCGAGCCGGAGATCGGTCCGGATACGTACGGCGATCCCTACACGCCGAAACACGGAAACGGCGGATACGACGTACTTTCCTACTACCTCGAACTCAACTACCGAGTCGCGCCCAACCGACTGAGCGCCAAGGCGCTTGTCTCGGTCCGCCCGCACCGCGCTTTGAGCAGGTTGTCCTTCGACCTCACGGGGCTGAAGGTATCGCGCGTGACCATCGACGGCGGGCGAGTCAAAAAGTACGTCGCGCGAGCGGGCAAACTGCACATCTGGCCGGCCGGTCCGACCGTCCCCGGCGTACCGATCTCGGTAGAAGTCAGCTATGGCGGCAATCCTCGGCCAGCCTCCAGCCCGTGGGGGGAACTCGGCTGGGAGGAGCTCGACAACGGCGCGCTGGTCGCTAGCCAGCCGACCGGCGCCTCGACCTGGTTCCCGTGCAACGACCACCCAAGCAGCAAAGCACCGTACCGGTTTGCGATCACCACTGATTCGCCGTACTCCGTGCTCGCCAACGGCACGCTCACGTCTAAGCGCGTCGGATCGTCGCAGACGACCTGGATCTACGAACAGCACGAACCTATGGCGACCTACCTCGCCACGCTCTACATCGGTCAGGAGCCCTTCGTCGGCCTGGCCGAGGACCCCGTGAAGCAAACGGCACTGGTCCCTCGTCAGCTGCAGGCCAAGTTTGAGCATGACTTCGCGCGGCAACACGAGATGGTCGAGCTGTTCGCCGGGTTGTACGGCGCGTATCCATTCTCCGAGTACAAAGTGGTAGTGACCGAAGATGCGCTGGAGATTCCCCTTGAGTCCCAGGGTTTTTCGACGTTCGGCGCCAACCATGTGGATGGGCAGTCCGGCTCGGATCGGCTCATCGCGCACGAGCTTGCGCACCAGTGGTTTGGCAACTCCGTCGGCCTCACGCGTTGGCAGGACATCTGGCTCAACGAAGGATTCGCCTGCTACAGCGAATGGCTGTGGGCCGAGCATTCCGGCGACCGCACCGCCGACTACTGGGCTCGCCGCTACTACGACAAGCTGTCCGCGCTACCGCAGGACTTCGCGATCTCCGACCCCGGTCCGGAGCTCATGTTCGACGATCGCCTCTACAAACGCGGAGCGCTGGCCTTGCACGCGTTGCGGCGCACCGCAGGCGATCCCGCGTTCTTCGACGTCCTGCGGGAGTGGGTGTCGCGCTATCGCCACTCGACGGCGACCACGTTGGATTTCATCGTCCTTGTCGGCGACCGGCTCGGCAACGCGGCCGTCGTACTGCTGCGCAGGTGGCTGGACACTCACCCACTTCCGTCGTACGACCTTCCCGGGGGCGGCGGACTAGCAATCCGCCCCTCGACCCGTTCGAAGCCCTGATCCGCGGGGATCGCCACGGCACAGTCGAATTCGGTGCCCATCGGCACGTCGATCACTCTCATGGGCCGCTCGAGCAGCCGGCCCGAAGCGAGGTAGTGCCGTTCGTCGTACTGCTCGAGGGCGATCGAGGCCAGCGGTACTGCGAGTCCCGTGCCGGTCGCCTTGACGACCGCCTCCTTGCGCACCCAAAGTCGCCGCAACGCGTCGGACCGGTCAACCGCAGGCAGTTCGCCAACCCGGCGCGCCTCGCTGACGGTGAGCAGATCGCTTGGCTCGAGCATCGGGTGGTCGGTCGACTCCAGGTCGATTCCGAGGCTCGGCCCGGCGTACGACGCTACGACTGTCCAGTCCCCGGCGTGCGCGATCGAGATCGCCTGTCCCGGCGCATTGACCAGGTACGGCTTGCCGTGGTCGGTCGAACCGCACGTCGCGCACCGTTTGCCAATGCAGATACTCGATTGAGGGATTGCCAGTGCGGCAGCGATCAGCGCATTGGTGTGACCGCGCAGCCCCATTGCGTAACTAATCACCCTCCCGCTGCCGGGTAGGCGCTCAGCGTCCACCAAGGTCGTGCGGTCCGGACGCGAGATAACCGTGTCCTGCTCGGATTGTCTTGCCCCAGGGTTCGAGCAACTCACACAGCTCGGTCGCGTCCTCGCCGAGCGCGTTTAACGCTGGAAGCATCTGCACGTCGGTCGCGACCTCCAGCTGCTCCCGGAGCTCCCGGCCGGCATCCGACAGCCCGGGACCGTCGAGCAGCCCCCTGTCGCGCAATCTCGATTCGGATGCGTCGAACTCCGCTTCGGTCCAGCCGCGCGAGCGACTGTAGCTGCGCAGCGTCATGCCCCAATAGAGCTCGGTGAGTAGGCCGATATCAGTGGCCGACAGCCCGGCGGCAACCCACGCCGCGTTGTGACAGTCGCCTCGGTACTCGCGCAGGAAGTCGCCCACGTGCCAGAGCGCCGCCAGCGGATCGGACGGTAACGGCAAAGACCTGATCCCCGCCGCCATCGGCCGACCCGTGATCGACAGTACGGCGGCCGCGCGGGCGAGCAGTTCGAGTCCACGGTCTGTGCCGTCGGGGTGCTCACCCAGGAGGCGGCGGAGTTGGGCGAGGGCGCCCTCGGCGCGAGCGGCGCGGATTGTGGCTGCGTCGGTCCGGGTCCACGCCAGTTTCACCGACGGTACGACGACAGCCGGGCTGAACACACCGAATCCCGCCGCGATCACCTCGCCGGAGACCTGGCCCAGCACGCTTCCTCGGCTGGCGAAGTACGACGGACCGTCCGGCAGCGCAACGCCGTTCGCGTCTCCGCGGCTGGCGTCGAACCCGAGCGCCACATAGTTCGCGTGTGCTTCGGGCGAGAAGTACACCTGTCCGACGATCGGTTCCAATACCGAGCCGAGTTGACGGGCGAGTCGCGACGACGGGGAGATCTCCATGGCGACGACGTTAGACCATTCCGGTCAGTGACGATACCGAGCACAACGTCAGCACGACGGACGGCCGGACATTCGTGACGGACGGCCGGAGGTGCGAGATGATGGGCCAGTGCTGATCTTGCTACCGCCGTCCGAGGGTAAAACCCAAGCATCGACCGGGAAACCGGTCGATGTGAGTTCGCTGTCGTTCCCAGAACTGACATCCGCGCGGCACGAGGTGGCCAAGTCGCTCATCGAGGTGTCCGGCGGCGCAGACGCACTGAAGGTGCTCAAGGTCCCGGCCGGACTTGGCGAGCTCGTCGCGGCCAACGCCGACCTACTCGACGCCCCCGCGGCGCCAGCCTGGAAGGTCTATACCGGCGTACTGTTCGACGCGTTCGGGTACGCCGACCTCGACCCTGCCGCTAAACGACGCGCCGCCCGGCAGGTCGTCGTCTCCTCGGCACTCTGGGGTGCGGTGCGGCTGACCGACCGGATTCCGGCGTACCGGCTATCGATGTCGGTGTCACTGCCGAGGCTCGGCGGACTCGCGAGATTCTGGAAGCCGATGCTCGACGAGCCGATGACCGATGCCGCGGCGCGCGGCCTGATCATCGACTGCCGGTCCTCGACGTACGCCGCATCGTGGAGGCCCAGCGGCACTCTCACCAAGCGATACGTCCCGGTGCGGGTTTTCCGAGAGCAGGCGGGCGTACGCACGGTCGTATCCCACATGGCCAAACACAGTCGCGGTCTGATCGCCCGGGCCCTCACCCAGCAGGCCGCTGCGCCGAAGTCGGTCGACGAGCTCGTCGTACTGCTCAACGCACACTTCGATCAGCATGCCGTCTACACCGCGACCGGCGAAAAGGTCGATCTCTATGTGGAGGCCGCTCAGGACGACCTGGGGCTCGACGTCATTACGACGTAACGACCACGGTCCCGTCGTGGTTGACCGGGAAGTTGACGGACCGCGCAATGAAACACATCTCGCCCGCGGGGTGGTGCAGTGACATCGCCTTCTCGCGCATCGACTCGTCCTGCACGGTCACGACCGGATGCAGCGTCACCTCGGCGAACTGCCCGCTACCGTCGTTGTTCATCTCCATCGTTCCGGTGGCGGTGTCGACGTATTCGGTCACAATCACGCCGCCGAGCGCCGCGAGGTGCAGAAATGTCAGCATGTGGCACTCGGCAAGCGCGGCGACCAGGAAGTCCTCCGGATTCCATCGCTCCGGATCTCCGCGGAAGGCCGGATCTGCGGAGCCGGCGAGTGTCGGGCGTCCCGCGGAGATGATGTCGTGTTCACGCCCGAACTCGCGGTACGCCGACGTGCCGGTGCCGCGGTTGCCGGTCCACACAACCGTGGCCTCGTAGTGGTGGCTGGCCGGGTGGCGACCCGGTCGTTGGGATGCCTCAGTCACGTTCCGAACCCCTTTGTATCGTCGCGGTATGGCTATTCGATTCCCATTGTCCAGTGCCGTGATCATCGACGCGGTGCGCACGCCGTTCGGCAAGTATCGCGGCGGCCTGTCGCATATCCGCACCGATGACTTCGCGGCCATGCCGATCGCCGAACTTTGCCGGCGCAATGACGATGTGGATCCGGCAAGCATCGACGATGTCATCCTGGGTGACACCAATGGAGCGGGCGAAGACAACCGCAACGTGGCCCGGATGGCCGCGCTGATCGCGGACCTGCCGCACACCGTCCCCGGGGTGACGGTCAACCGCCTCTGTGGTTCTGGTGGCGAGGCGATGATCCAAGCCGCGCGAGCGATCGCGGTTGGCGAGCTCGATACCGTCATCGCAGGCGGTGTCGAGTCGATGAGCCGTGCGCCGTATGTCCTTCCCCGGCCCGACGAGGAGTTGCCCCGCGCCATGAATCTCGTCGGTACGACGGTCGGTTGGCGGCTGGTCAATCCGCGTTTCCCGCGTGAGTGGGTGGCCTCGCTCGGCCGGTGCGCAGAAATCGAGGCCGTCAAACTTGGCGTCACCCGCACCGAGATGGACGAGTGGGCGACTCGCTCACACCAGCGCGCTGCCGCGGCATGGCGAGACAAGCTGCATCACGACTTCGTGCTGCCGATCCAGGCACGGGACGGGCTCGTCGAGCGAGACGAGTCGATCCGGGACGCGACCTCGATGGACGTGTTGCGGCGGCTGCGCCCGGCGTTCTCGGACGACGGCATCGGTACGGCGGGCAACTCGTCCCCGATCAACGACGGCGCGATCGCGACGCTGATGATGCACGAGAAGACCGCTGCCGCACAGGGAATGGAGCCGATCGCGAGGCTGCACGCATCGGTGACGACGGCTCGCCGGCCCGATCAGTTCTCGATCGCACCCGTCGATGCGATAGGCAAGCTCTTGGACAAGGCCGCGCTCTCCGCTTCCGACATCAAAGTATGGGAGATCAACGAGGCTTTCGCGTCGATGGTGCTGTCTTGCCTGCGATTGATGCCCGAGGTGGCCAAGGTCGCCGACACTGACGTCAACCCGAACGGCGGCGCGATCGCGATCGGCCACCCGTTGGGCGCCTCGATGCCGCGGGTCATCATCGACTGCGCGCGCGAGCTTCGGCGTCGCGGCGGTGGCTACGGCGTGGCGGCCGCATGTATCGGAGTCGGGCTAGGAGCCGCCGTACTCATCGAGGCTTAGGCCTCACAGTCGTGGTCAGAGATTGCCGACGACACCTTCGACGCGCGCTTCGCCGTCATGCAGTTTGTATGTGGCGCCGACGATCGCGAGTTTCCCGGAATCGATAGCGTTGGAGATGATCCGCGACCGATCTGCGAGTAGCTTGGCCGACTGCATGACGTGCTCGGAGACAACTTCTTCGGACCCAACCTCGGCACCGCCTGCCTTGGAGCGCGCCGCGATGGCACTCGGCATCACTCGTTCGACGATGTCGCGGATAAAGCCGCCAGGCATGTCACCTGATTTGGTCGTCGCAAGCGTTGCACCAATCGCGCCGCAGGAATCGTGCCCGAGAACGATGATCAGGGGGATATTCAGAAGTTCGACACCGAACTCGATAGAACCGAGTACACCGGGGTCGATGACGTGCCCTGCCGTGCGTACGACGAATAGGTCGCCGAGGCCCTGGTCAAAAATGATCTCCGCGGCGACGCGCGAGTCGGCGCAGCCAAACACCAAGGCGAACGGATTCTGGCCGCCGGTGAGCTCTTCTCGCTTCGCGACATCCTGATCCGGGTGGGCGGGGTCGCCGCTCACGAAACGGGCGTTACCTTCGAGCATCCTCTCCCACGCACGGGTGGGCGTCAGTTGTGGCATGCAACCGATTTTGCCCTATGGCTGACAGGACGGCAGCAGCGGCCCGGACCTTCCATCTTGATCAAGATGATGTACGACTTCCTCGGTCCATCGAGCCAGCTCGCGCACTTGGTCCGGGTCGAAATGGTCAAGCAAGTGCTCGCGCACACCGGCGACATGGGTGTGGCTGGCATCTTGCAATGCCTTGTAACCAGCCTTGGTGAGCTCCGCGTTGGTGCCGCGCGCATCGTCCGGGCAGACCGAACGCGATGTTAGGCCACGTTGCTCGAGCCGCTTCATCTGGTGGGACAGCCGACTCTTGGACAGGCCGCTCGACGCGGCCAACTCGGTCATCCGCAGTTGGTGGTCTTGCTCTTCGCTGAGACGGACAAGTATGGCGTAGTCAGTGAGCGACAAGTCGTGCGCGTCCTGCAACTCACGGTTGAGCTGGTCCATGATCAGACGGGAGGCAAGCAGAAATCCGCGCCAGCCTAGCTGCTCTTCGGAACTTAGCCATTTGGTCTCGGTCATGACACCACTCTAGTTGTCTTTGGTTGACATTTCAACTTAATAGTTGTAACTTCAATTCATGCCTCGCGGACGAAGTCGGTCAACACTAGCCGACACCCTCCGTCCGACGTACAAATTACCCGACCCGGGCAGGCCTGGGCCGAATCCCGACTGGAGCATTCAACGATGACCGCAGCATCCACGCTCAACCTCACCCCCGGCGTCTGGAACATCGACACCGCACACACCGCGATCGGTTTCAGCGTCCGCCACATGATGGTCAGCAAGGTGAAGGGCACGTTCAAGACGTTCTCCGGCGCCATCACCGTCGCCGACCAGGTCGAGGATTCCTCGGTCAAGGTCACCATTGACGTCCCGTCGGTCGACACCGGCAACGAGCAGCGCGACGGACACCTGCGCTCTGCGGACTTCTTCGACCTCGATAACCACAACACGATCGGCTTCGCGTCGACCAGCATCGCGCCAAAGGGCGACGACTGGGTGGTTACCGGCGATCTGACCATCAACGGAATCACCAAGCCGGTCGAGCTCAAGACCGAGTTCGGCGGCGTGGCGGGTGAGACCGCCGGGTTCGAGGCGTCCACCGAGATCCTGCGCTCCGACTTCGGCATCAAGTTCCAGATTCCGATGGAAGACGGCGGGGTGGTCGTCGGCGACAAGGTGACCATCACTCTCGACGTCGAGGCTCATCCGGCGAAGGTCGAGGCCAACGCCTAACGCATCGTCATACAGCTACACAGAAAGTCCCGGGAGCTTTAGAGGCCCGGGGCTTTTTGGTCGCTGAACGACATTCGCACAAATGTGCTGATACGCAGCAAGAATGTCCGGACCTTGATGCGGGTCGGCACATTTGTACTCGCGCGGGCGATTATCGGTGACGGGACGGTGGAGGTAGGCCGAAGCGGTACCGCCTGTGGTCAGCCCGTTTGAAAGTCGGCGAAGGTCGGACGCATGGGACAGGAGCGACCGATCACGGGGCATAAGCGACGGATCACGGGTCGTAAGTGACGGATCGCGCGAATTACGTGACGGATCGCGGGTCTAGATGCGTACGCCGTCCAGCACGATCTGCACCATGCGTTCTTGCTGGTCCGGTGCGACGTGCGGCATCATCGTGCAGCCACCGACAATGCGGACCAGGTCATCCGGTCGCACGTCGGCGCGTGCGACGCCGGCATCCTGGGCGGCCTTGAGCATCGCAGCCGTCGAATCCATCATGACCGCCCGCGAGTGCGTCAACAGCTCGGATTCCTTGCCGATCGCATCGACGAGTTCTTGAAAGAGCACCCGCTTGGTAGCGACGTAACCGACGAGCAGATGCAGCCATCGGTCGAGCCCCTCCCACGGCGAGACGTCCGCGGCCAGCTGGTCTTTGCTGTGCGCGAGCGCGTCGACTTCCTCGCGGTAGACGGCCTCGAGAAGATCGAGCCGCTTAGGAAAATGCCGGTATAGGGTGCCGATCCCGACGCCTGCTCGACGCGCGATGTCCTCGAGCGGAGCGTCGCCGTCGTTTTCGACGAGCACTGCCTTGGCCGCCTCGACCAGCAATTCGTAGTTGCGACGCGCGTCTGCGCGCATCGGCCGGCCGGTCGTCGCACTCACCGTCGTACCCGACGAAGCCGGGGCGCTGGAAGACATTGCGACAAACCTCCTTGGAAATAGTGTTGCTAAACGGAGGATGCCTCCGTATTGTAACTGGAGGGACCTTCCGTTTCTTCGTATCAATCTACTCCAAGGAGTCTAACTCCGTGCCTGTTCAGCAAGAATCCACAATCTCGCCGCGTCCGCCCACCGGCGCACCCGGCACCCAACGCGTCACCCGTCGCGGGCTGATCCTCGCGGTCATCCTCATCACCCAGCTGATGGTCGTGCTCGACATGACCGTCGTCAATGTCGCGCTCCCGCACATGCAAAGCGCACTCGGCTTCACCGCGTCGGGCCTGTCGTGGGTGCTCAGCGCCTACACGCTCACCTTCGGCGGACTACTGCTACTCGGCGCACGCACCGGTGATCTCCTCGGCCGGCGCCGTACCATGCTCACCGGCGTATCGGTCTTCACCGCGGCCTCCCTGCTCGGAGGTCTCGCCACATCGCCGGCGTGGCTGATCGCCGCTCGCGCGCTGCAAGGCGGTGGCGCCGCGTTTGCAACGCCGGCCGTGCTTGCCCTCCTCATGGGCATGTACGCCGAGGGCCGCGAACGCACCCGCGCGCTCGGTCTCTATACCGCCATCTCCGTCGGCGGCGCGGCCATCGGCCTGTTGGCCGGCGGCATGCTCACCCAGTGGCTGTCCTGGCGATCGGTCATGTATGTCAACGTCCCGATCGGCCTCGCGTTGGTCATCGCCGGATCGCTGATCGTGCCGCGCTCACCCGGACGTCCCGGCAAGTTCGATCTGTCCGGCGCCATTACCTCGACGCTCGGAATGACCGGCCTGGTGCTTGGGTTCGTGCAGGCGTCGACGCACGGGTGGAGCGACAGCAGCACATTGTTCGCATTCGGCGCCGGCGTCGTGCTGCTGGCGACGTACATCGTGATCGAACGGCGGGCGGCGGAGCCGATCACGCCCCTGCAACTGTTCGCCAGCCGCACCCGATCTGGCGCCAACGTCGCGAGAATGCTCATGACCGCCGGAATGATGGGAATGTTCTTCTTCCTGACACAGTTCCTGCAGGACATCCTTCATTACAGCCCGATCGCGACCGGCCTTGCCTTTCTGCCGGTATCGATCGCGCTGTTCTCCGGCTCCCAGCTCAGCGCACGGGTGCTTGTCGAGCGGTACGGCGAGCGCCTGGTCATGATCGTCGGCGCGTCGATGTCCACGGTGAGCATGCTCTGGATGACGCAGCTGTCCGCCTCGAGCGGCTACCTGGACGTGCTGGGTCCGCTGCTGCTGCTCGGGCTCGGCAACGGGGCGGCGTTCGTACCGCTCACCTCCGCGGCGCTGGCCGGCGTCAAGCCGGAGCACAGTGGCGCGGCGTCCGGTCTGGTCAACGTGTCGCAACAGGTCGGCGGATCACTGGGACTGGCGATTCTCGTCACGGTCTTTGGTACCGCGACCCGCGACGCGGCAGCGGGCACGAGCCCAACCGGGCTGTTTGTCTCCGGCGCAGATGCAGCCTTCCTTGCCGGAGCGATCCTGCTCGCGGCAACCGCGGCGGTCGTGGGTCTAGTCATACGCCGCAGTCCAGTGCTACAGCCTGAGCTGGCCGAATAGTCCTTCGCTGCTGTCAAGTGGGGCGGCGTTGTTGCGGTAGTCCGCAACAACGCCGCCCCTGTTGACGTTTGGGGCTAGCCGTTACGGCGGCGGCCTGCGAGAGTGAGCCCGCCGCCAAGCACCAACATGATCGCGGCCACCTCAAGCTTCGGCGCGACGTCGGCGCCGGTGCTCGCGAGGGTGCCACCCTTGCCGCCCGAGGCTGTCACCGTGATCTGCACCGATGCGGTCACGCCACCGGCGGTGACGACAATCGAGTGCGCACCGCGCGTCGTAGCTGCCGGGATCGTGAACACCCCGGTCGCCGAGCCGCCGCTGCCGACGGACATCTGACCGATGGTGACCGGATCGGAATGCAGCTCGACCTGCGCCATCGATCCGACTGCCGCGGAGAAGTTGACGGCCTTGACGGTGATCTTCGAGCCGGGGGCGATCTTGGCGTGATCGACCGTGACGGTCGGCTGCGGGGCCGGCGGCTCGGTTGTCGGTGGCTGAGTTGTCGGTGGCTCGGTTGTCGGTGGCGTGATGGGCGTGGCCGCGTTGACCGTGACCGGGAACGTCACCGTGGTGTTGGACGGGGTCGCGACCAGCTTGAGCGTTGCCGGACCGGTGGCGATGCCGTCGGGCGTCGTGAATGCGATCGTCGCCGCGCCTTCGCTGACCGAGAACATCCCCACCGCGGTGTCACCGACGTACGCCGTGAGCTCGGTGTTCGAGGGGCTGCCGAGGCTAGTCAGGTCCAGACCGGAGGCGGCAAAACTGGTCTGCTCGCCGATCGTGACCGCATCCGGCTGCCCATTGGTGACGACCGCGTGCCGATTGAACGACGGTGACAGTGTGCCCTTGTCTTTGATCCAGGTCGCGAACGACTCCGTGTCAATCAGACCGGAGTCCTTCATGTTCTGACCGGCCGCGACCTCGCGGAAGTTGTCGCCTCCGCCGATGAGAAACGACGATCCGACAACGGTGTAAGTCGCGGTCAGGTCGAGCGGCGCGCCGTCGAGCGAGACCGAGGTGATGTGCGCACCCTGCGTCGCGGCAGGGTCATAGGTGTAGGTGAGGTTGTCTGAGAGCCCGAGCTGCAGGTAGGGACGAGACGGAATCGTGCCATCCTCGTTTGTCTGCCACTGCTGCTCGAGCACCGTCTTGAGCTGCGCGCCGGTGAGCTCGATTGTCTGCAGCGTGTTGGCGAACGGTACGACGGCGGCGGCTTCGGCATATGTGATGTCGCCGGTGTTGTCTGCCCCGTCGTTAAACAGCAGCTCCGCACGCACGCCGCCCGGATTCATTAGACCGATGTCGGCGCCGCTGCGCCCCGGGTCGTTGAGTACGTCGACCATCGACTGCGCGATCAGATTGCTCAGCGTCGACTCGCTTGCCCGGTCGTCGCGTTTACCGGCGGCGTACGCCGTGGTGATGTCGGCGGTGACGTTGCCCAGATGTTCCTTGCCGATGATCGCGGCCTTCTGGATTGCGGCGTCGATGATCTGCCAGATCGCCGGGTATTTCGCTTTCCAGTCGGCCATCGTCTGCTGGCCTTCGGGTTTCGACTGGTCGACCGTGCTGGTGGGCAGGTTTTCCACTTTGTACTGGACAAGCTTCTTGTTGGCGTCGAATCCGAGCTGCACGTGCCCAAGGAAGGTCGCGTACGACGCGGCCTGCAGGATCGGCCGAGTCTGGCCGGGCTCGCCTGGGACGGGCCCGTCCCAGGCGTACTCCTTGTGCGTATGGCCGGTGAAGATCGCCGATACGGCCGCGCTGGTCTGCGTGACGATCTTGGCGAACGCTCCCCCGTGTGCGACCTCCTGCTCGATCGTCGCGCCTTCTGGCGTACCGGCGCCCGCACCTTCGTGGTATTCGGCGATGAGTACGTCGGCCTCGCCGTTGGCCTCGTTGCCATCGGTGAGCTGGTCCGCGACCCGATTGACCGCGTCGACAGGGTCGACGAAATCGACCGTTCCGGTCGCGTTGGGGCCGGTCAGGGCCGGCGTCTCCTGGGTGACCGCGCCGATGACGCCGATCTTCAGGCCGTTCTTCTCGATCACGACATACTCGTCGAGGATCGGGGTCGTCGTACCTTTGGCGTAGACGTTTGCGGCCAGGTATGGGAACGCCGCCGCAGTGCTCACACGCCCGGTGAGGTCATCGACCCCTTTGTCGAACTCGTGGTTACCGACCGCGGACGCTTCGACTCCCAGCGCGTTGAGGTACGCGAGTGTCGGGTTGTCCGCGTCGGACATCGACGTAAATGGCGACGCGCCGATGTTGTCACCGTCCGACAGCAGGAGGGTCTTCGCAGGGTCGTACTTCGCCATCGACGTCTTGACGTTATCGGCAAACG
Organism: Antricoccus suffuscus; assembly: GCF_003003235.1. Classification (NCBI taxonomy): domain Bacteria; kingdom Bacillati; phylum Actinomycetota; class Actinomycetes; order Geodermatophilales; family Antricoccaceae; genus Antricoccus; species Antricoccus suffuscus. The sequence continues at coordinate 235,307 of NZ_PVUE01000003.1, read as the reverse complement.
CCAGACCCGTCGCGCCGCCGTTGTTTTCGTCAATACGACCGTGGAAGTCATTGAAGTTGAGGATGTTGACCTCAGTAAGGCTGGGATCCAGCACGCCGTCGCCGATATTCGTCGCGGCGTTCGCCGTGCCTGCGCCGAATGCGAAAATTGTTCCGGTTGATAACGCTGCCACTGCCGCGGCACTCGCGATCCGGCGCACGCCTTGCCTCATCGATAGACCTCCCGTATCCGCCCTTAACTTGTGTAGGGCGGGCATTAACAGATCCGCTCACACTGCCTGACGGATCCGAGATTGCATAGCGATTCGGCATAAAAGGCCGGCGCGAAGCCTCGAATTCGTGAGTGCTTCACCTGCGCGCAACCGGGGCTAGCGGTGGGTCAACCAGTCGCCGTCGGGGTCGTCGTCGTCCTCGTCGTCTTTTTGAGGCGGGGTGCGACAGCCGTATTCCAGAAATATGCCGCCGGCTACGAGCGCGGCCGAGCACAGCAACCCGAACGCCGCAACGACGGTGTCGGCCTTCGCCGACTGTAGATAGCCCCACTGCCCACCGGTATATATCGCGACTCCGGCCCACACGCCGACCAGCAGTGACCCCACGATCGAGCTCGCCTTTGCAAACGCGAGCGCCCGCGCGGCGACCAACGGTTCCGGCGGAGTCGTACCGGGCGCGCGGTCGATACGGCGCTTGAGCTGCCGCCCAAACACGAACTCGGCGGCGGCGAGGATCGCAGACCACAGCGGGACGTACCAGTCCAATGGAGGGATTGACCCGTAGAAGCTGCGCACCAACCCCCAGCTCAACAAGCCCGCCACCACGGCGATCGTGGCTAGCGTGGACGCCTTCGTCGACGCGAGTTGCTTACGCGCCACCACGCACCTCAAGGTGTATGTCGCTACGGCGTACGACGCGTTGCTCCGGGTCTGCCAGGTCAAGTGCGCCGACAAGTTCGGCCACCGGGCCCTGAGGCAGCCGTGCTGCGGGCTCGATTTCTGCCCACGGGACGAGCACGAACGCGCGTTGGTGTGCCCGCGGGTGCGGCAGGGTCAGCGTCGGATCGGCGCTGGTGACCGAGGCGGGACCGTCGTACACAGCGACGATGTCGACGTCGAGCGTGCGCGGTCCCCATCGCACCTCCCTCGTGCGGCGGGCTCGATCCTCACATGAGTGCGCGAACTCGAGCCAACGCCAAGCGTCGCGGGCCGGGTCGTCAACGATCAGAACCGCGTTATGGAAGGGATCTTGCTGGACCCCGCCCCACGGCGCGGTCTCATAGACCGACGACACGGCTCGGACGGCGGAACCGGCGGCAGTCAGCACCGACTGCAGGTGTCCGATGGTGTCGCCGATGTTGGAGCCAATGGATAGTACGGCGCGAGTCACGACTTCTCCCGGCGTACGACGACCGCCACGTCGGCAAACGTCAAAGGGATCGGCGCGGACGGCTTGTGCACGACGATCTCCGCCCACTCGACCAGGTCGTAGCCGAGCGCGACATCCAGCAACCGCTGAGCGAGCGTCTCGATCAGGTTGCATGGCTCACCGGCCACCACGCCGGCAAGCCCTTCGGCCAGCTCGCCGTAGTGCACGGTCTGCAACACGTCGTCGGTCTGCGCCGCGGCCGACGTGTCCAGGCCAAGAGTGCAGTCGATGACGAAGTCCTGCCCGTCACGTCGTTCGAAATCGAAGACCCCGTGGTGGCCACGGACCGTCAGCCCGCGCAGCCGTATCTCGTCGCTCATCGGCCCGCCCATGCGGCCGCGACCCGGACCGCGTCCATCGACGGGCGCACCTTGTGCACCCGCACGGCCCAGGCGCCTACCATCGCCGACATCATGCTGATCGCGGCGGTCGCGTCTTCGCGTTGGTCCGGCGGCCGTGGAGTGCCGTCCGGCGCCGCCAACAACGATCCGAGAAAAGACTTGCGTGACGCGGCGACAAGCACCGGATAACCCAGCTCCAGCAGCGCATCGAGCCGGCGAAGCAGCTGCCAGTTGTGCTCGGCGGTCTTGGCGAAGCCGAGTCCCGGGTCGATCGCGATCCGCTCTGGCTTGACTCCGGCCGCAAGTGCAGCATCGACCCTCGCCGACAGCTCGCGGCGTACGTCCTGTACGACGTCCTCGTACGTCGCGAAGTCCCGCATCGTGGCCGAGTGCGCCCGCCAGTGCATCAGGATCACCGGCACGTCGTACGCCGCGGCGACCGGCAGCATGTCCGGGTCGGCGAGGCCGCCCGATACGTCGTTGATCGCGGTGCACCCCGCATCGAGCGCGGCCCGCGCGACATCGGCGCGCATGGTGTCAACCGTGGTCGGGATCCCCCGCGCGGCAAGGGTTTTGAGCACCGGCACCACGCGCCGGGCCTCGTCGCCGCTGGCGACCCGGGCCGCACCGGGTCGGGTGGACTCGCCACCAACGTCGATGATGTCGGCGCCGTCGGCGTACATCTGCTCGGCGTGCGCCAACGCCGTGGACTCGTCGAGGTAGCGGCCGCCGTCCGAGAACGAGTCCGAGGTGACGTTGAGTACGCCGATGACCGCGCACCGACCGAGAGACGCCCCGCCCGGTAGTCCTGCTGGCGGCGACGCCGGAGCGCTCGTGAGCACCGACTACCTGCCGACGATGAGGCTCATCGCCTCGGCTCGAGTGGACAGGTTGTGCTGGAAGATGCCGCGCACGGCGGACGTGACGGTGCGTGCACCGGGCTTGCGGATGCCGCGCATCGCCATGCACAGGTGCTCGCACTCGATTACGACGATCGCGCCACGCGGTTTGAGCTCGCCGACCAGTACGTCGGCGATCTGGCCGGTGAGCCGCTCCTGCACCTGCGGCCGCTTGGCGAGCAGGTCGACGAGGCGGGCAAGCTTGGACAGTCCGGTGATTCTGCCGTCAGCGCCGGGGATGTAGCCGACATGCGCGACGCCGTGGAAGGGAACGAGGTGATGCTCGCAGGTCGAGTAGAGCTCGATGTCGCGGACCAGGATCATCTCCTGATGGCCCTCGTCGAAGACGGTCTGCAGAACTTCGCTCGGATCGCTATGCAGACCGGCGAATATTTCGGCGTAGGCGTTAGCGACACGTTGGGGAGTGCGCTGCAAACCCTCGCGGTCCGGGTCCTCACCGATCGCGATCAGCAGTTCACGGACGGCGGCGATGGCACGGTCACGGTCGAACGGGCGCGCCGCGTCCATTAGGCCTCGCCGGGATGCGGCCGATTGACCCAGTCGGCTGGGCGAGTGCCCTGAGCGGGCGGTTGCGGGCGTTCGGCTTCCGGTGTCGCCGACTGCGGTGGTACGGCGGGCAGCTCAACCGTATGGTCGAGATCCGCGCTGTGCCTGCCGCCGCCTGGGCGAGCGGCGAGTTCATCGACCGGGTGACCGTTGGTCTGCTGCTGCGCCCGCATTTCGGCCGGGGTGAGTACCGGCGGTTGGTTGGACGGTTTACGCCGGTCGGAGGAACCGACGTACGGCGCCATGGGCGAGCGTTTCTTGACATTGATGCAGATCCGGTTCATGTCATCGGCGCTGAGCGTCTCGTTTGCCATCAGCTCCAACACGATCTGGTCAAGCTCGGCGCGATGGGCGGTGAGGATCTCGTAGGCCTCATCGTGCGCTATCTCGATCAACTCGTGGACCTCGGAGTCGATGACGGAAGCCACCTGCTGCGAGTATTCCGGCGAGTGGCTCATCTCGCGGCCGAGGAACGGCTCGGAGTCTTTGCTGCCGTATTTGACCGCGCCGAGCTTGGCGCTCATGCCGTATTCGGTCACCATCGACCGGGCAACACTCGTCGCCTTCTCGATGTCGTTGCCCGCACCGGTCATCGGATCGTGGAAGATCAGCTCTTCCGCGGCCCGCCCGCCGAGCATGTAGGCGAGACTGTCGATCATCTCTGAGCGCGTCTGGGTGTATTTGTCTTCGGTCGGCAGGATCAGTGTGTGCCCGAGCGAGCGGCCACGCGGCAGGATCGTCACCTTGTGCACCGGCGCGGAGTGCGGCAACGCCTGCGCGACGAGTGCGTGTCCGCCTTCGTGGTATGCCGTGAGCTTCTTTTCCTTGTCGCTCATCGCGCGACCCTTGCGTTCTGGGCCGGCGATAACGCGGTCGATCGACTCTTCGAGAGTCTCGTTGGTAATCGACGTACTCCCGTGGCGCGCCGTGAGGAGAGCGGCCTCGTTGATGACGTTGGCGAGGTCCGCGCCGGTGAAGCCGGGGGTACGACGCGCGACGGTGTCGAGGTCGACGCCGGGCGCCATCGGCTTGCCCTTGGCGTGCACCCGCAAGATCCCCTTGCGACCCTCGAGGTCGGGCCGGTCGACGGCGATCTGCCGGTCAAACCGACCGGGGCGCAGCAGTGCCGGGTCGAGGATGTCCGGACGGTTGGTCGCGGCGATCATGATGACGCCGCCCTTGACGTCGAAGCCGTCCATCTCGACAAGCATCTGGTTGAGGGTCTGCTCGCGTTCGTCGTGACCGCCGCCCATGCCCGCGCCACGATGACGGCCGACGGCGTCGATCTCATCGATGAAGATGATGGCCGGCGCGTTGGCCTTGGCCTGCTCGAAAAGGTCACGCACACGAGAGGCGCCGACACCGACGAACATCTCCACAAAGTCCGAACCGGAGATTGCGTAGAACGGCACCCCGGCCTCGCCCGCGACGGCGCGCGCGAGCAGCGTCTTGCCGGTACCCGGCGGGCCGAACAGCAGCACGCCTTTGGGGATCTTCGCGCCGACCGCCTGAAATTTGGCCGGGTTCTCCAGGAAGTCTTTGAGCTCGCCAAGCTCTTCAAGTGCCTCATCGGCGCCCGCGACGTCGGCGAAAGTCGTCTTCGGCATGTCTTTACTGACCAGCTTGGCTTTGCTCTTGCCGAACTGCATCACGCCACGGCCGCCACCCTGCATGGAGTTCATGAGGAAGAACAGCAGCCCGAGGATGATGATGAACGGCAAGATGCTCAGCAGCATCGAGACCAGAACACTCTGTTGAGTCACCGTTGTCGTGAAACCGGTGTTCTTGGACGCCGTCGCACTGTCGCCCTGCGAGTCACGGACCGCGTTGAAGATCTCCGTGCCGGCGCTGGACGGGTACGACGTGGTGATCTTGGTGACTTTTTCCTTGCCGTCGCCCGTTGGGTCGATCGCCTTTTTCAGGATGATGTCGAGGGACTGCTCTTTGTCCTTGATGTTGACGGATTTGGCGTTGCCATCCTGAAGCTGCCCAATAGCCACCGACGTCTTGACGTTGGTGTAACTGTCGCCGCCGGACAGCACAGAAGGCAGCACGAGCGCGATGACGGCCGCGATGAGGATGAAGAACCACGGCGATCTGTAGAAACGCTTATTTTTCATGCTTGCGCGGACCGGGGCGGTCCGTACCTCCTGAGTCTGGCTGCCAACACACGCCTGACCTAGCGCTACGCGCAGATCTGGAAGTTACGACGATACCCGCCGTCCCCGCGCCTACACGCGTGAACGTACGCATCTCGTAACAGAGGTCCAACGCATCACGGAGGACTGTTGTTCCGACGTGACCTACGCCGCTGCGATTCAGGAGTAGATCTCGGGTTTCAACGTGCCGATATAGCGCAGGTCGCGATAACGCTCGGCGTAGTCGAGGCCGTAGCCGACGACGAACTCGTTGGGGATGTCGAAGCCGAGATATTTCACCTCGATCGGGACCTTGATCGCGTCCGGCTTGCGCAGTAGCGTGCACACCTCGATGGACGATGGGTTGCGCGCGCCGAGGTTCTTCAGCAGCCACGACAGCGTCAGGCCGGAATCGATAATGTCCTCGACGACCAGCACGTCCTTGCCGGTGATGTCCTTGTCCAGGTCCTTCAGAATCCGCACGATCCCGCTTGAGCTGGTGGACGAGCCGTACGACGAGACCGCCATGAACTCCAGCTGCACCGGCAACGGCAACGCCCGCGCCAAGTCCGACATGAACATCACCGCACCCTTGAGGACCCCGATCATGAGGACTTCCTTGTCGGCGTAGTCCGCGGCGATCACCTCCGCGAGCTCACGGGTCTTCTGCACGATCTCTTCCTCGGAGATCAGTACCTTTTCGATTTCGCCGTCGTACACGGGCGGGCCTTCCTGAAGTGGTCGCTAGCGCGTCAGATTGATCGTCTCACGAGTGCGCGTCACGCGCCGACCGCCGGGCAAGTACGCCGGACCCTGGCCGTGATAGTCGGCGACCAGCGCGTCGACGGCGGCGATGTGCGGGCCGGTCAGCGAGCCGAACCCGCCGTCTTTTTCGAGCCAGAGCTTAATGATCCGGCGTCGTAGCCCGGCCGGGTGGTCGGCGAGCGCCCGGGCCCGCAGCGCCGAGGCCATATCCGGCACCGGATCCGCGCGAAGTACGTCGAGCGCCCTCAGCGCGAGCTCGCCGACGGCCCGGTCATCGTGCTGCAGCAATTCGGCGGTGGTGGCGAGCGCCTCGGCCACTCCCCCGCCGAGGATCTCCTCCAGCAGCGGCAGCGCCTCGTTTCGGATCCGGACGCGGGTGAACCGGGGGTCGTCGTTATGCGGATCGTCCCAAATCGGTAGACCCTCGTCGCGGCAGGCCGAGCGCGTCTGGGCACGCCGTACCGTCAGAAGCGGCCGTCCGTAAGGGAAGTTGTGGGCCGACATGCCGGCGATCGCCCGTGGCCCGGAGCCCCGACCGAGGCCGAGCAGCACCGATTCGGCCTGGTCGTCGAGGGTGTGCCCGAGCAGGATCCAGCGGCCGTGCGACTGGGCGGCGAGGGCGGCGTACCGCGCGGTTCGTGCCTGCGCCTCGATATTGGACGTCCCCGCGACGGTCACCGTGCACACCGTCGCCGAGCGAGCGCCAAGCCGCCGAGCCAGGTCCGCAACTTGTGCGGCCCGCGCCGCGGAACCGTCCTGCAGCTGATGGTCGACGCTCAGCGCATCGACCTCGAGGCCGAGTTTGCCCGCCTCGAAGATTGTCGCGGTTAGGAGCGCCAGCGAGTCGGCCCCACCGGAGACGGCCACGCACAACGATTCGGCGGGCGGATACGGCTGATCGTGGCCGGCATTCTCGAGCCACCGGCGTACGGCGACCCGGACGGCCGCGACCGCGGGCGGAGGCCCGACCACCGGCTGGTCAGGAGGCGCCGGGCGTGATGCCCAGCGGCTGCACGCGCTTGACCCAGAGCGCCGGATCGCGCAACTCGGTCATCGTCGGGAGGTTGTCCGGGGTCGCCCACACGCGGTTGAACCCGTCCATCCCCACTTCGTCGACGACGCCGTCGATGAACTTGCGCCCCTCGGCGTACTGGCGCATCTTGGCCTCGAGGCCCAGCAGCTTGCGGAAGACCCGGTCGATCGGTGAGCGCCCCGCCCTGCGGCGCTTGAACTTGCGGCGGATCTCCGCGACCGACGGCACGACGGAGGGCCCGACCGCGTCCATCACGTATTCGGCGTGGCCCTCCAGCAGGCTCATCACCGCGGTCATCCGTTCGATGATGGCGCGCTGCTGCGGGGACTGCGCCAGCGAGACGATGCCGAGGCCCGGTTCCCTGTCGCCGGACCGTTTGCGGTCCTTGAGCTCGCCGGCGACTTCCTTGATCTTCTGCTTGAGCGAATCGGAGTCGAGGTCCGACGCATCGACCAGATCGGCAATCTGGGTGCGCATGTACTGGCCAATCCAGTCCACCGCGGTGAACTGCAGCCGGTGCGTGACCTCATGCAGGCAGACCCAGAGCCGGAAGTCGGTCGGGTTGACGTCGAGCTTGCGTTCGGCGTCGATGATGTTGGGCGCGACGAGTAGCAACTGACCGCCGCGGGGCCCGAATACATCGAACTGGCCCAGCACGCGGCTGGCGAGGAACCCGAGCACGACCCCGGCTTCGGTCCCGGTGACCCTGGACCCAACGAGCTTGCCGACCCCGGATGTCGCGTTGGCGCTGGCCAGCTTGTCGACCAGCGGTGCCATGAGGTGGCCCACTGACTCGCTGTTGACGTCGATCCAGCCGGCGCGGTCGACCACCAGGGTCGGCGCGGTGTGCGGCGGCTGCGCGATCTTGGTGATCGCGCTGACGTGCGCGTCCGCCGCCAGCGCGCTCTCGCGCAGCTGTGCGACCGCCGATTTAGCCTCGTGCAGCGATACTTCCGGTCCGGCACGCACTACCCGTTTGCCGGCGCGCGCGGCAACATCCCAGTCGATCATCGCATCAGAACTCATACGTCTGAGGTTACGTGCCTATTGGCACCCGCACCCGGCCATCGTCGCAGCGACCTCGTCCAGCGCCGCCCTCGCCGGGTCCTGTGCGGGCGCTCCATTGGAGATCAGCGCAAATATGAGCAGCCGGCCATCGGCGGTCACGACGGTCCCGGCGAGCGTATCGACGGCCGTGAGCGACCCCGTCTTTGCGCGCACGTCTCCCGCGGCGGCGGCCGCCGAACCCGATAGGTAGCGGGTCGCGAGCGTGCCGTTGTAGCCAGCGACCGCAAGGGCCGAGCCGACGACGTCGGTCAACGGCTGGTCGCCTTTGGCCATCACAGCAAGCGCGGAAGCGATCGAACCGGCGCTGGCCCGGTCATTCATCGACAGTCCGCTGGAGTCGTGCGCTTCAAAGCCGGTCAGGTCGACGCCCATTCCCTGCACGACCTTGGTGACCGCCGATACTGCGCCTGTGAACGACGGCTGCGCACCTTCGGCGATCGCGACCTGCCGGCCGAGGATCTCGGCGAGCACGTTGTCGGAGTTGACGAGCGCCTGCTCAATCAGATCCTCAATCGGCGCCGACTGGACGCTGCCGAGGAGGGTTGCCCCCGGACCGGCCTGACCGCGTCCGACGACGGCGCCCGGGCTGCCGAGCGCGGCCGCGAGCGCCGTACCCGCGGCAAGGTCGGGGTTCGCGGTGCGCTGGGCCTTGTCTTCCGGGCTCAACCGGCCGGCGTCGACCATGACGGGGTAAATGGGTGTGGCGTACGTCGATGGAGCGTCGCCGGCGCCCCATCCGACGGCCTGCGGCGGGCCCGCGAACGCGCCGTCGTCGACGGTGACCTTGGTGACGCTGCCCGGCGCGATTCCGGCGGCCCGCACGGCGGCGGCCAGCTGCTCGACCGAGGCCGCACCCGGGTAGAGCGTCGAGGTCGGTTGCGAGCTGAGGGTCGGGTCGCCGCCTCCCACCAGCACGATCTCCCCCGGCGCGGCACCGGCGACGACCTTCGTGGTCAACCGGGTGCCAGGCTTGACCGCTTTCGCGGCCGCGATCGCGGTGAATAGCTTCATCGTCGAACCGGGCTGCAACGAAGCGGTTCCATCCTGGTCGAACAACGTCGTACCCGACGCCGGGTCGACGACCACGGCTGCGGTACTCCCGAGCGCCGGGTTGGCTAGTGCCGGCGCAAGCGCGGCCGCCAGGCCCGTGGTCGAGGGCGTTTTGGCGTTTGGATCGAGGCGGCCCAGGACCGGTGACGGGCTGGAGTTAGGCGGCAACTCTGTGACGAGTTGCTTGGTCTGGCCCTTGGCGCCGGCGGCCGGGCGCGTGGGCCCGGTGACCTGACCTACGACGACGACAACCGCGACACCGAGGACCGCGGCAAGCACGACCGCGCCGAACACGATAAAGGCCCGTGCCACGGCGTTCTTCCGACGCCAGACCACGGGGTCCACGTTAGGAAATGACGGCGTCTTCATCCAGCCCCTCAGTCGTGTGCGGCCTCTCGACGTACCAGAGTAGTGGCGCGCGGGATGGGCCCGCAGCCGCTCACGCCGGACACGGCATAATGAGCGGGCCCGATGTGCGCCCTATTCGGTGTGCCCGGCCCCAAGTCACTTGCGATGTGCCTTTTATCGACGAGCGCATTCATACGAGGAGAGATAGCTGTGGAATTCGACGTACTCATTGAGATTCCCAAGGGAAGCCGCAACAAATACGAGGTCGACCACAGCACCGGCCGGGTGCATCTCGACCGCTACCTCTACACCTCGATGGCCTACCCCGCCGACTACGGCTACATCGCCGGAACTCTCGCGGACGACGGCGATCCACTCGACGCGCTGGTCTTGCTCCCGGAGCCGCTGTTTCCCGGCTGTTATGTCGCCGCCCGCCCGATCGCGATGTACAAGATGGTCGACGAAGCAGGCGGCGACGACAAGTTGTTGTGTGTGCCAGCCGGTGACGTTCGGTGGGACGGCATCAAGGACATCGGCGACGTCTCGCAGTTCCAACTCGATGAGATCAAGCACTTCTTCGAGCATTACAAAGATCTCGAGCCCGGCAAGCACGTCCAGGGCTCGGACTGGGTCGGCGCAGCGGAAGCCGAAGCCGAGTACTTGAAGTGCGTCCAGGCGTTCAAGGACTCGGCCGACCCGCACATCTAAACCCGTTCCCCACCATCCACGGCAACTCGCCCCGCGATCCGCGGCAAGTCGCCTGCGGAATGCGGCCAGCATCTCGTGCACCGCGAGGGCCGCTCACGGCACGCCGACGTACCCTTGACTGATGCGTAGCGTCCTGACCTCCAAGTGGCTGACGTGGCACGCCGTATGCGTCATTTACTTGGCGGTCTGCGTGCTTGCATTCCTATGGCAGTTCGACAAGGCGGAATCGAGCGCCGGTGACTGGCAAAACATCCTGTACGCGATCCAGTGGCCGATCTTCGCGCTGATGGGGCTGTACGGATGGGGCCGCTCGATCTGGATGCACTTCCATCCACCAGGCGCCAACGAGCCCGCCCTGCTGTGGGACGAGCCCGATCCGGGGCGCGTGATCCACGACGTACGTCCGAAGGCCATCACATCCCGGCCACACTATTCGGACTACATTGGCCCCGAAGACCCGGAGACTGCGGCATACAACGAGCATCTCCGCGCGCTCAACGAAAAAGCCGCACAGGAACAGGAAGTTTGATCCGACCGTGACCGACATAAACGAAACCGACGCGCCCGCGAAACCCCACGTGAAGCGGCCCGCCGGCGCCCGCCGGAAGCGCAAGACCAACTTCATCGACCGGATGGCCGTCACGACGGCGCTGCGCAACTACCGGATCATGGCGTGGATCGTCGGCGTACCGCTGGCGGTGCTCATCCTGGTCGCGGTGCCGCTCAAATACTTCGGGAACAACCCGACGCCGGTCACCGTCATCGGTGTCGCGCACGGTTACCTTTACCTAATCTTCATCATTACCGCCGTGATGTTGTCGATCAAGCGCCGCTGGGACTTCAAGCGCACCATCATCGTCATCCTGTGCGGCACGATTCCGCTTCTCAGCTTCTACACCGAGCACGTCGTACACAAGAATGTGCTTGCCGGCAAACCCGGTTGGTAGACAGGTCGCCGGGGACTTAGCTGTTTTCGAACTGCTTCGCGGTGACCGGCAGGTCCCGCTCGTAGTCGTACTCGTAGACGTTACGGCCGTCGATCCACACCTTCTCGCAGCGCGAGTACACGTCGAGCGGATCCCCCGACCACAGCGCGATGTCGGCGTCCTTACCGGGTTCTAGCGAGCCGACTCGATCGTCGAGTCCGAGCATCTCGGCCGGATTGATCGTGAGGCTTTTAAGCGCTTCATCGCGGTCGAGACCTTCTTTTACCGCGAGCGCCGCCTGGTAGACGAGGAACTCGATCGGTACGACGGGGTGGTCCGTGGTGAGCGCGATCTTCACACCCGCCTTCTGCAGGTGGCCCGGATTCTTCAACGAACGACGCCGTACCTCGACTTTGGAACGAGACGTAAAGAGTGGCCCGATGACGACCGGGATCTGCTTTTCGGCAATAAAACTGGCGATCAGGTGCGCCTCCGTGCCGTGGTTGATCACCAACCGGTAGCCAAACTCCTCCGAAAGCCGGATCGCCGTCGCGATGTCATCCACGCGATGCGTGTGCTGGCACCACGGAAGCTCACCGCTGAGCACCCGAGCGAGAGTTTCCTTTGTCGGGTCGTACTTTTCAGTGCTGTTCTTCCGCATCCGCGCGTCGGCGTACTCCCGCGCGTCGGTAAGCGCGTCCCGGATCACGGCCGCGACGCCGAGCCTTGTCGACGGGAGCGCCTTCTTCTCGCCGTACACGCGCTTGGGGTTTTCACCGAGCGCGCTCTTGACGCTGCACGGTTCCTTAAGGACCATCTCGTCGACGATCCGTCCCCATGTCTTGATCGCGACGGTCTGGCCGCCGATCGGGTTGCCGGAGCCCGGTTTGACGACGGCGGTGGTGATGCCGCCGCTGAGCGCATCGCGCAATCCCTCGTCATCGGGGTTAATCGCGTCGAGCGCTCTTAGCCGCGCGCCGTTGGGGTCGGTCATCTCGTTGGTGTCGTCGCCGGCCCAGCCCTCGCCCTCTTCGTGTACGCCGAGGTGCGCGTGCGGCTCGACGAATCCGGGCAGGATCCACTTCCCTTTCGCATCGACGTTTGCCAATCCGCGGGGTATTTTCGTCTTGGTACGCCGACCCGCCGCCAGGATCTTGCCGCCGCGGATAATCACCGTGGCGTCGTCGATCGGCTCGCCGGCCATGCTGAGCAGCCGTCCGCCCACCAGCGCGAAGTCAGTCTGTTTTCCAAGCCCGTCAGACATGTCTCTCCAAGTGCGTCGGGTATCCGGACCCCGCCGCCGGAGTCCTCCGTGAGCACCCAATATTAGCTGTCTGACGCAACAGCGTCTGGCAGTTGGCGTTACAGCAGGCGCAGCATCCGCGAGTTGCCGAGCGTATTGGGCTTGACCCGTGCCAGGTCCAGGAACTCCGCGACACCGTCGTCGTGCGAGCGCAGCAGTTCGACGTACACGTCCGGCTCGACCGGCGTACCTTCGATCTCCATAAATCCGTGCCGGGTGAAGAACTCGATCTCGAACGTCAGGCAGAAGACCCGGTCGACCCCGATTTCTCGAGCGTCGTCAAGTAAGTGCTCCAGAAGGATCGAGCCAACGCCCTTGCTCTTAAAATCCTTCGACACAGCCAGCGTGCGCACTTCGGCGAGGTCTTCCCACATCACGTGCAGCGCACCGAATCCAGCGATCTCGCCGTCGACTTCGGCGACACGAAATTCTTGCAAGCTCTCGTAATATGCGACAGCTTCCTTCGCGACAAGTACACGCGCATCCGAAAGTGGTTCGACGATGTGACGGATGGTGGGGACGTCTCGCGTGTGTGCACGGCGTACGACGACTTGTTGCTCTGGCATGCTTCTATCTTCCAACACGCTCCGCTACTACGACGATGTGGGACAGTCGAGTCATGACTCCGCAGCTGCATCCAGGTATTGAACCGCTTCGGCACCTTCTTGGCACTTGGTCCGGTCCAGGCCAAGGCGAGTATCCGACGATTGAGCCGTTCGAGTACGTCGAGTCCGTGACCTTCAGCCACGTCGGCAAGCCATTCCTGGCCTACGCACAGAAGACGCGCAATCCCGACGGGCTGCCGATGCATGCCGAGACCGGCTACTGGCGGCTGCCCTCGGCCGGCCAGGTCGAGGTTGTCCTCGCGCACCCGTTCGGCATCGTGGAGATACTCGAAGGGACGCTTGATGGGTCCGGCGTGTGGCTGCGATCGACGGTCGTGCACGGCACCAGTACGGCGAAGGACGTCACCGCCACCGAGCGCGACTTCATCCTGGACGGCGACGTGTTGCGGTACGACGTGCGCATGGCCGCGGTCGGCCTGCCGCTCACCCACCACCTCAGCGCCACCCTCACCCGCGACTTGTGAGTCTGTGCCCTGCCAATCATCGCGACGTCGTCGACTAGCGACCTGACGACCGCTCGACGAGTAGTGCCCGCGGAGGGAGACCGCTCAGCGCAGTCGAGTCGCGCGTGAGGTGCGCTTGGTCGACGTACCCGGCCGCGAATGCCAGTCCCGCAAGCGATGCCACGTCACCGGCACGCTCGGCCGCATCAAGGAACGACCTGAACCGGCTCACTCGCTGGATCGTCTTTGGCCCGAGACCGGCGTTCCTTTTCATCAGCCGGCGAAAGTTGCGCGGCGAGTGCCCGAGCCGCTCGGCGATTCGGTTGATGTCCTGACCCGGATGACACTCAAGCATCCGGAATCCCTCGGCTAGCGACGGGATCGCTTCCCTGTCGGCAAAGATCCGGCGTACGGTGTGCTCGTCAACGGCCCAGACCGCGTCAGTCAAGGCCCGCGCCACGGACGGCGTGAAGATCTCGCCGAAGCCCAGCCGCTGATCCACGAGCTCGTCGGCGTCGAGTCGGGTCACCGTGGCCAGAGCGGCCGGGTTGATCCTGATCGCGCGCAAGTTGAAGCGGCCCTCGAGCTCGAAAAGGTCTGGTCCGGTAGCCGGCCCTACGAGCCACGCCGCGCCATCGTCCCGGACAATTAGATCCGCACAGTTATCGGGAAGAATCCGAGAGGCACCGCTATGCGGCGGCAATCTATGCGTCCACCAGCAGCGAATGAGATCCGGTCGGGCCACCTCGGTGTGCTCCCGATACGTCGGCGCCGGCCGATCGTGGCCATCTGGTGCGGGACGGCTAAATCCAGCGACCATGGTCTTGGATTCCCGGTCGAGCATCATTCAAGTTTCCCACGTCCCGGCGGGTATTGCGAGAACGGAACCCAATATGCCTGAGAGACTGGCGACGGTCGGCTCTGGGAGCATTATCGGCGTTGTTAAATGTCCCGGCGACTAGCCCATTGTGGGACGAGTCGTGTCCGTGATGCACTGCATTGCATGACGACATCAGCCGAACTGATCGACCGTGCCGCTTCCCTCGTCCCGGTCATCGCCAAGCGCGCCGACGACGCCGAACGCGGCCGCACCCTTCCTGACGAGACGATCGCAGATCTTCGCGAAGCCGAGCTGCTGAGCGCGCTTGTGCCTAGGGAGCTCGGTGGCCACCAGCTGGACTACCGCACGCACACGATGATCGCGCGCATCCTGGCCCGCGGATGTGGCTCGACGGGATGGGTAACGAGCTTCTTCGGCCTGCACGCGTGGATTCTGTCGCTGTGGCCGGACGCCACCGTCAGGGAGCTGTTCGCCAACGACCCGATGCCCTTGGCCTCAGGGCCTTTTGCGCCGAACGGTAAGGCGGTCGCTGACGGCGACGGCTACCGACTCACCGGCCGCTGGTCGTGGGCGACCGGCGTACATCACGGTCCGTGGGTGATGGCCGGCGGAATGATCCCGCCACCCGATGGTCACGGACCACCGGACGTACGACTGTTCCTGTTGCCCACCGAGGACGTCGTCGTACACGACACGTGGCACACCGACGGCATGCGTGCCACGGGCAGTGATGACGTCAGTGCCGCGGAACTCCTTGTTCCCGAAGATCGCGCGTTCCGGCTCGGCACCATCCGCGAGGCACGACCGGCCGTGGCGGCGCCGTACGGCGATCCCATATATGGCTGGCCGATGGTCCCTGTGCTCGCGTTGGGCGCCGCCGCACCCTTGCTCGGGATCGCCGAGGGTGTGCTCGAGGCATATCGGGCACGGCTCAGCGAACGGGTAATGACCTACTCGCCCGGCACGAAGCAGCGCGACGTGCCCGGTGCCCGACTGCGGCTGGCACACGCTACTGCGGAGCTGCACGCGGCGACCCTCGCCTTCGACGATGCCGTCGCGCGGCTGGACGCCGTACGAGATGGTGCGCCGCCGCCGGACCTCGCCGAGCGGGTGCGTATCCGTTGGACGGTGGCGTGGGTCGTCGGTGTCTGCCGCCGCGTCGTGACCGAGCTGGTCGCCGGCAGCGGCGCCAGCGCACATCGCCTCGACTCCCCACTGCAGCGTGCGCTCAGGGACATCAACACCGGCAGCGGGCACGTCGTGTTCGATCAGGACACGAGTGCCGAGCTGTTTACGACGCACATGTTCGGCGACGAGCTCCCGATCGGGTCGCTCGTCTAGAGCAGGAGTTCTTTGATCGACGCTTCCATCCCATCGAGAGCGGAGAGGTCGATGCCGAATTTTTCCTGCAGCGCATCGACAAACTTCGGTTGACGTGCTCAATTCACGACGCTCGGTCGGGCATCAGGTGTCGTGGTCGGGGTGCAGCTGCGTGTGTGGCGCTTTCATGTGGTGCAACACCTGATGCGCCGCATCGTCACTGAGCCGCCAGCGGCGGTAGCGGCCGTCCTTGCGGCACGAAACTACGTGCGCACCCTGTAGCGTCGCGAGGGCCTGCGTCACGGTGTTAGGGGTTATCCCTGTAGCCGCGGCGATCTCAGACACCGAGGCCTCGGGCGCGGCATGTACGGCGATGAGAATCTTCATTCGCGTCGGATCCGCAAACAGCTCAAACGTGCCAACCCATTCGCTTATCGCGGCGCTACTGCTGTTCACTGCATCTGCGGCGATGTCGCCTGGTCTCTCGTTTTCCGCACTCACGTCATCCTCGCGTTCAGCCAACGATCCAGCACGACATGTGTCTTGTTAAACACATGTGAGGTAGTGTCGGAAACCGTCACTCGCTCCCCACCTGAAGGCTACCCGTGTCCGAATTCAGCAGACGACTCTTCCTCATCGGCACGGCGGGTGCCGCGCTCGCCGCGGCCGCATGTTCTGCGCCGACGACCGGCGGCGGCGGTCGTTCTGCTTCCCTCTCACTGGTCACCGCGCTCCTCCCCGAAACGCTCAACCCGATCGCCGGTGCCGACAGCAACGGGATGGGCAAGATCAACGAGGGACTGCTCACCCTCAAGGCAAAGCCGAACGACCTGCCGGACCTTGTGCCTCAACTGGCAGCGAGTCCACCGGAGCCGTCCGAGGACGCGAAGACCTGGACGGTCAAAATTCGCTCGGGTGTCACGTTTTCCGACGGTACGCCGCTGACCGCCGACGATGTGGTCGCGACGTACAAGGCGATCATCGACCCGGCGACGGCCTCGCCGATCGCCGGCGACCTCTCCATGCTGGCCGGCATCGAGGCGCCCGACCCGGCCACTGTGGTCTTCACCCTCAATATCCCGTACGTCGCATTCCCGACCAAACTCCTTGTCGGGATCGCACCGGCGAGCGCGATCGTTGCCGGACAGAAGGTCGAGGAGTCAGCGCTCAACCAGAAGCCGATCGGGACCGGTCCATACGTCGTGGAGTCCTTCTCCAACGGCAAACTGGTCTACGCCGCCAACGCCAGATTCCGGGACGGGGCACCCGCAGTCAAGAAGGTCACCTACGTTCTGGCCGCCGACGACAACACTCGCGCTCAGCAGATGACCGCCGGTGAGTACGACGGTTCAGTTCTGCCACCACGACTCGCCGCCAACTTCAAGAAGTCCGACGCAGTCGACGTGATTGCCGCGACATCCGCCGACTGGCGCGGAATCTCGCTGCCACTGGACAACCCGGTCACCTCCGACCCGGCAGTTCGGATGGCGCTCAACCTCGCCGTCGACCGTCAGGCGATGCTCGACAGCGTGCTGATGGGGTACGGCCGCATCGCTTCGACGTTCATTCCGCCACAGTACGTCGACTATTACTCCGAAGACGCAGTATTCCCGTATGAGCTCGACAAGGCGAAGTCGATGCTCGACGAGGCGGGCTGGATCGAGGGATCGGATGGAATTCGGCACAAGAACGGCGTCCGCGCCGCGTTCACGGTTATGTACAAGCCCGAAGACCGACTGCGTAAGGATCTGTCCGCCGCGTTCGCATCCGAGGCACTCAAGGCCGGCTTCGACGTGTCGATCGAGGGTCAAGGCTTCGACGTACTGGAGCCTCGCATCCACAAGGACGCGGTGATGCTGGGCGGCGGCGACACTCCGTACGACGTCGACTCGCAGCTGTACTCCATGCTGCACTCCTCCTACCCGGCCGCTGGCGCCTACTACGACAATCCAAGCCAGTACGCCAATCCCGACATGGACGCGGCCCTCGACCTCGGCCGCACATCGCTGACTACAGAGGACCGGGTCGCGGCTTACGAGAAGGTGCAGGACATCTACCTCGCCGAACCCTCAATGGTCGTGCTCGTCTTTGTCGATCACACCTACGTTCAGTTGAAATCCGTGACTGAAGCGTGGAATGGCACGCAGACGATTCTCGAACCGCACGAGCATGGTACGGCGTGGGGACCGTGGGTCAACATCGAGAAGTGGACCCCGAAGAAGTAGTCCGTGTCAGATCTCGCTACCGCCGAAAAGGCGTCTCAACCACCGCCAAGTTGGCAATCTCGCGCGCGATGGACGAAGGCTGCCAAGCTCGCAGGCTGGCGTGCCGCGGTCGCGTTTCCGATCACGGCTTTCGTGTCGATGGTCGTCTTCTGGCTCGCATCGATCGCGCCGTTCAACCCGCTCGCGGCGTACCTAGGAGCGAAGTTCGAGCGGGTAAGCATCGAGCAACGCGCCGCGCTCGCCGAGGAGCTGGGTATCAACGACGCCTGGATCGCGATTTGGGGACGGTGGGTGCGCGACGTCGTACTGCACTGGGACTGGGGCTACTCGAGGTCGATGTCCCGTCCGGTAGCCGAGGTGCTTTCAGAGCGGCTCCCGTGGACCCTGATGCTCGCTGGTGTCGGCATCGCCCTCGGCGTAGGGATTTCGCTCGTGCTCGGCGTCAGCGCGGCCCGTCGTCCGGGTTCTACGATCGATAGGTTCGCGACCGGACTGGCACACCTTGTCCAGGGAATACCGCCGTTTGTCATCGCGCTGGGCGCGGTCGCAGTCTTCTCGCTTGCCCTGGGATGGCTGCCAGTCGCCGGCGTGTCGCGTGGTGGAGCGGACCCGACGTGGGGTTCGATCGCCATCCATATCGTCCTTCCCGCAACGGTTCTTGGCCTCTCGCAGGTTCCGTGGCTGTTGCTCAACATTCGTACGTCGGTGATCACCGCCCTCACCGAGGATCACGTGACCGCTGCCCGCGCGCGCGGACTTCCTGACCGAACGACCGTGTGGCGCCACGCGCTTCCCGCAGCGTTACTACCATTCGTCACGGTCATTGGCGCACGACTCCCCGAGCTGGTAACGGGCGCCGTCCTCGTCGAGACCGTATTCGCCTGGCCCGGCCTCGCCGCGGCGACCGTCGACGCAGCAGTGTCCGGCGACTTCCCGCTCCTCGCCGCCGTCACGGTGCTGACTTGCCTGATGGTGCTCATCGGGTCGCTGCTCGCCGACGCCCTCTACGTGCTGGTAGATCCGAGGGTCGACGATGCCTGACAAACAGACCGTCGCAGATCCGCGGTACGACGTGGCCGATCACGCCGCCGGCCGGACCGTCACCGATCGCACGTGGCGCACAGTCACCGGCTGGCCCCGAGACCGGCGTCAGAAGCGCCCGACCGGACGGCGGACAGTCACGATCTGTGTGCTCACTCTGGTGGTGCTCGGCATCTACTGCATCGTCGTTCCTGCGTTCAGCGACACCGACCCCCGCGTCGTCGACCTAGGCGCGTATCTCGAGGTGCCGTCCGGCGCCCATCTCATGGGCACCGACCTTCTCGGCCGGGACCTTCTCGTGCGTTGCGCGCAGGCGCTACGGATCTCGCTGCTCCTCGCCGCTGCGGCCGCAGTCCTCTCCACGGTGCTCGGCGTACTGGTCGGCACCTTGGCGGCCGCGTTTGGCGGCCTGGTCGACAAATTCGTTATGCGCTCGGTCGACGCACTCAACTCACTTCCTCACCTGCTGCTGGGCGTCGTGATCGCGTCACTGTGGCGCGGCCAGTGGTGGGCTATCGTCGCGTCAATCGGGATCACTCACTGGACCCAGATCGCGCGCATCGTCCGCTCGGAAATCCTGTCTCTGCGCGGCCGAGAGCATGTTGCCGCGGCCGTCGTGTCCGGCGCCTCCCGCAGACAGGTCTGGGCCACCCATTTAATCCCGGCCGTCGTACCGCAAGCGTTGCTCGCGGTCGTACTCACACTTCCGCACGCCATCTGGCATGAGAGCGCACTGTCATTTCTCGGCGTCGGACTGCCACCGAACGACCCGTCGCTCGGCACCCTGCTCGAGGACGCCAGAGAGGGCATCCTCGGTGGCGGCTGGTGGCTCCTGGTGTTTCCGGCAGCGCTTCTCACCGCGGCCTGTCTCGCCGTAGCGGGACTCGGCGGCAGACTGCGGGAGAAGTCGATTCCGAAGCGCGCGATCGAGGCGGAGGTGACGCGATGAGCAGCGCAGCCACCGGTATGGAGCTCGTCGACCTGTCGATCCGAATACCGCTTCCAGGTACACCACGGCGTTGGGTGTATCCCGCCCGCGATATCAGCCTGCCGTTCCATGCTGGCTCGATTACCGCGATCGTCGGAGAGTCCGGCTGCGGCAAGTCCGTGCTCGCACTCGCGGCGATGGGGCTGCTTCCGGCAGGGACGCAGACCAGCGGCTCGATCTTCGCCCGGGACATCGACGTACTCGCCGCTACCGAGTCCGAGTTGCGCAACGTGCGCGGGCGCGGCGTCGGACTCATCCCGCAGTCCGCGGCCACGCACCTCACCCCGGTACGCACCATCGGCTCGACCATGGCCGAGTCTCTTGCTATACATGGGTTCCCAGCGCGACCGATCGATATCGCTCATCTACTGCGGACGGTCGAGCTGGACGCGGAAACGGCGCGGCGTTACCCACACGAGGTATCCGGTGGGATGGCACAGCGAGTGCTCATCGCACTCACCTGCGCGCTTGAACCGACCATCCTGGTCGCCGACGAGCCGACGTCCGCGCTCGATGCGGACACCGCCGCGCTGGTCCGACGACAACTGCGCGATCAGGCCAATCGGGGTGCCGCCGTCGTGCTCATTACTCATGACCTGGTTGCCGCACGGGCCGCCGCGGACCATGTCGCCGTGATGTACGCCGGACAGATTCTCGAGACCGGTCCCGCGAGGGTCGCACTGCGTGCACCGGCGCACGACTACACGCGCGCGTTGCTGGCCGCGCTACCCGAGAACGGCCTAATACCCCCGCCCGGTACCCCGTCCTCGCTCGTCGACCCGCACCCCGCCGTGTGCCCGTGGCACCAGCGGGTCGGTGTGTCATGCAGTGCCGCCTCGCTGAGCGCGGTCGGCGCCGATCATCTCGTGGCGTGTGATTCGGCGGCGCGATGCTAGTCCTGGACGACCTCGCGGTGCGCTACCCGGGCGAACCGCGGCCGGTGTTCGCCGGCCTAACCCTCACCGCTCACGCGCGCCTGACCACCGGCGTACACGCGCCGTCCGGCAGCGGCAAGACGACCCTATTGAAGACGGCTGCGCTGTTACTTGCCCCAGAGCACGGCAACGTGACGCTGGACGGATCCGCCGTGAACGGCGCTGGCTACGCCGTACCACGGGACGTGCGTCGCAAGGTAGGAATCGTCTTCCAGTCGCCACGCTCATCAACCGATGGTCGACTGACATTGCGACAGATCATCTGCGCGCCACTGTCGCACGACCGCGGCCGGCTGCGGCCGAGGCACAAGGACACCGCCGAGCTGGTCGCCCAGCTGACCGAACAGGTCCAACTGTCCGACGATCTCCTCGACCGGCTCCCGCACCAGGTATCCGACGGTCAACTCCAGCGCGCATGCCTTGCCCGTGCCTTAGCGCTCGATCCGAAGGTGCTGATCTGCGACGAACCCACCGCGATGCTCGATGCGCCAACGACGGCGGTCATCATGCGGCTGCTTCGCGCTCACGCGGACGCGGGCGCCGCCGTACTTGTCGCGTCCCATGACTTGCCACTGCTGGACGCGACATGCGACCACGCCGCGAGTCTCGCCGAGCTTCAATCAGGAGACGAGGTCACGTGAATTGTGCCGTTATATAACCGAAGTACCAGTGTTGACGACGGGCGTTGCCTTCTGATCGCCGCAGAGGACGACCAGCAAGTTGGACACCATCGCGGATTTGCGTTCGTTGTCCATGGTGACCACGCTGTTGGCTTCAAGCCGGTTGACGGCCATCTCGACCATCCCCACCGCGCCCTCAACAATCCGTTCACGTGCCGCGACGATCGCGCTGGCCTGCTGCCGCTGCAACATCGCCTGGGCGATCTCGGATGAGTACGCAAGGTGGCTGATGCGCACCTCGACGATCTGCACTCCCGCGACGTACACCCGCGTGGCAACCTCACGAGCGAGCTCCGCAGACACCAGATCGGTCGACCCACGCAGCGACGTACCGCTGCCCGTGGGGTCGTCGTACGGATGGGTGGTCGCGACGTGTCGCACGGCCGACTCCGCCTGTACGGCGACAAAGCTGCCATAATCCTCGACCGCGAACGTCGCCTTCGCGGTGTCGGCGACCTGCCAGACCACGATCGCCGCGACGTCCACCGGATTACCGTCCGCGTCGTTGACCTTCAGGGCGCTGGTCTCGAAGTTGTGCACCTTGATCGATACCGGCCTGCGCGTCGTCAACGGCATCACCCAGGTCAGCCCGGTGCGTCGCGCCGTACCGACGTAACGGCCGAAGAACTGGATCACGCGTGCCTGCCCCGGCTGGATGATGATCAACGGGCGGGCGAGGAGCAGTCCCAGGATGAACGCGATGATGCACAACGCGACGTTGCCCGCGACGCTCTTGTCTTCCGAACCATTGGAAATAGCCAAGATCAGCTCGATAGCAGCGAACAGAAACAGCACCAAAGAAACGGCCAGCGCAAGGAACCCACTGACCTGCCACGCATGCTTCTCCGTCACCGCGACCTTTGCCCCGGCGTGCCCGACGGGACCAACGCTCTGGCCCGGCGACTGCGATTGCCCAGCCGGAGGCTGCGCGTATTGCG
Organism: Antricoccus suffuscus; assembly: GCF_003003235.1. Taxonomy (NCBI): domain Bacteria; kingdom Bacillati; phylum Actinomycetota; class Actinomycetes; order Geodermatophilales; family Antricoccaceae; genus Antricoccus; species Antricoccus suffuscus. The sequence continues at coordinate 212,703 of NZ_PVUE01000003.1, read as the reverse complement.
GCGCCGGCGGCTGCCGCTGAGCGGACGGCCCCGGTCCGGTTGGCGGCGGGAACTGACCCGGTCCTGGTGTGCTCACGTTGCGTGTCTCCTTGTGTTACCGACGATTCGGTCGACACACACTCTATCGGCGGGTGCGGCGATCCGGCGTACCTGCGACGCCGTGGTCAGGTACGGTTTTGGAATGTTGACATTGATAGTGGTACTGCTGGTCGTCTGGCTTGTAATCGCCGTACTCGGATTTGTGGTCAAGGGGCTGCTCTGGCTCGCGATCGTCGGGATCGTGCTGTTCCTGGCTACGCTCGCCTACGGCGCCATCAAGCGCAGAGTCAAAAGCTAGCTACCGCAGATCGACCTGTCTGACGAAATCCCGCGGGATCTCACGCGAGCGCCCGCACCACCCAAAAGCCCCATCCGGATCACCGGATGGGGCTTTTTCGCGGAGCCGCCTTGGAGAATCGAACTCCAGACCTTCTCATTACGAGTGAGACGCTCTACCGACTGAGCTAAGGCGGCGATAAACAACGCGTTTTCGGGACGCCCGAAAACAACCGTCCCATCTTAACTGGTCCTCACGCTGACTTCGCCGAAGGGGTCGCGCCGGGCCTACCCGGTCCCTACTCAGGGATCGAGGTAGTGGGCCTCGTATTCCTGGCGCGAGCCGCAGACACTGGCCAGCGTGCACGCGCAGCGCGAGCCGTCCTCATCCATCCGTACGACGACCGACTCACTGGGCACGCTATGCCCGACCACGACACCGCTGCCCTGCTCGGTGTCGACCCGCGAACCGATCTCGGGGGCGTCTTCCTTGAATTTCTCGTACAGCGGATGCTCGTATTTCAAGCAGCACATCAACCTGCCACACGCGCCGGAGATTCGCAGCGGGTTCATCGGCAGATCCTGGTCTTTAGCCATCCGCAACGTGACGGGTTCAAAGTCTTTGAGGAACGTCGAACAGCACAGCTCCCGCCCGCAGCTGCCGATCGATCCGCTGAGCTTCGCCTCGTCGCGAGCCGAAATCTGGCGCAACTCGACGCGGCTCTCCAGCGTCGCGCCAAGATCGCGCACCAGCGCGCGAAAGTCGATCCGGTGCGGTGCGGAGAAGAACACCGTGACCCGGTCGTGCTTCTTGGCCCCGCGCGGCACCGCCACGTCTACCCCGACAAACTTCATCGCCAGACCGTGCGCCTTGATCAGCCGTTTGGCGGCAACCCGCGCTTTCGCCTTGGACCGACGTACGACGCCCGCACGATCGATATCGACCTCGTCGGCGCGGCCGACGAGCTTGGGAAAGCCGTCGGTCTCCTCACTCACCCACTGCGAGGCCCACATGACCTCGGCGACCTCGTCGACGTCCTCGGCGGGGATCAGAACTTTGTCGCCAATTCGCACGTCAAGATCGCCCGGGTCGTAGTAGTACAACTGACCGTTTCGGGTGAAGCTAACCGCGCAGAGCATGCCCACAGGTCCGACCATACCGAAGATCGGCCGCGGCAGCGGCCGCATCGCGCTATTGACGTGGCAGTCGCAACCCAGTTGTCAACGCGGCGAGCGCGATACGCGGTTTAACGTTGGTTTCCAGCGACTGCCGCGCGGCGACGATCGCATCGAGCGACTTCAGCAGCCATTCGGGCGTGACGGCGGACGCGACCTGGTTGATTTCCTGCTGGTGATCGGCATGCGACAGCGGTACGTCGGAGCCTGCATGAACGAGAAGTACGTCGCGGTAGAACCCGGTCAGGTCGACCAGCGCCCGGTCCAGCGCATCACGTTGCACACGCGTCGCGCGCGCCTTCTGCTTGCGTTCGAGCTCCTTGACTGCTCCGGCCGATCCGCGAGGAGCGGCTCCGGTGCCCTTGCCGGTGCCTCCCGCACCGAGCGACTGCATCAGCGACTCACGTTCGGGCGCATCGAGCTCGTCGGCCAGCGCCGCGGCATCGGCTTCCGCGGCGCCGACGAGGTCGTCCGCCGCGCTGAGGCACGCTTCCATCGAGACGAGCTTCGCCGGGATCGCCAGGACAGCCGCGCGACGTTGCTTCGCGACCTCGTCAGTGGCCAATCGTTTGGCCCGCCCGACGTGACCCTGCGCGGCCCGCGCCGCCCAATGGGCCGCCTCAGAGTCTATCCCGTCGCGGTCGATCAGGACGGCGGCGACCGCCTCCGCCGGGGGTGTGCGCAGCGGCAGGACCCGGCACCGAGACCGGATGGTCACCGAAACATCGTCGGGATGCGTCGTCGGCGCGCAGAGCAAGAACACGGTGTGCGCACTGGGTTCTTCGATCGCTTTGAGGAGGGCGTTGGCCGCGCCTTCGGTGAGCCGGTCCGCGTCCTCGATGATGACGATCTGCCAACGTCCGCCGGCCGGATGGAACGCCGCCACGCGGACGATCTCGCGGATTTCGCGGACCGAGATCGAGAGACCTTCGGGGATGACGACGTGTACGTCGGGGTGCGTGCCGACCTTGACCGTGTGGCAGTCCTGGCAGTGTCCGCAGCCACCGTCGCGGCACTGCAGCGCCTGCGCGAAGGCACGCGCCGCGACCGAGCGGCCCGATCCCGGCGGCCCGACGAACAACCACGCGTGGGTCATCGCCGTACCCGAGCCGCTGCCGTCGATGAGTTCCTTGGCCGCCGCGGAGGCCGCGGTCAAGACCTCGATTGCGCGGTCCTGACCGACCAGCTGCGCAAACACGCCGGTGGTTTCCATGTGCGCGCTCATCGGGTCGCACCCGGTAACGACTCCAGATGCCGGTCGACTGCGACCCGCACACGTTGTGCAACCTCGTCAAGGCTGCCCGAGGCGTCGACGACCACGAACCGGTCCGGATCCTGGCCGGCAAGGTCGAGAAACGCTGCGCGGACAGCCTTATGGAATTCCAGGCCCTCCGCTTCGATCCGGTCACCGGCGCCGTCACCCCGAGCCCTGCGCAGCCCAACGATCGGGTCGACATCGAGCAAGATCGTCACCTCTGGCCAGCGCCCTCCGACCGCGAATTCGCACAACTCCCGCATCTGCTGCGGGTCGAGCGCGCGCCCGACCCCTTGGTAGGCAAGCGAAGAGTCGGCGTATCGATCGGTAATCACCACCTTGCCGGCGGCCAGCGCGGGTTCGATGACGGTATCGACGTGGTGCGCGCGGTCCGCGGCATAGAGCAGCGCCTCGGCGCGGGGGGTGACATGCCCGTCCGGGTTGAGGACCAGCCGGCGTAGCTCCGTGCCCAGCGGCGTACCGCCTGGTTCGAGAGTGACGATCACCTCGTGGCCGTGCCCGCGCAGACGGTCGGCGAGACGGGCGATCTGCGTCGACTTACCGACGCCTTCGCCACCTTCGAATGAGATAAACAGCCCGTGCACCACACCAACCTACTCGGCGGGCCGACGAGACTGAGCGACCTCTTCGGGCAGCGCTGTCGTCTGCTGGACTGCTGGCGCGTCGGTCGACGAATCCTCTTCGATCGGCGGGTCAACGGCCGTTGAGTCGACAGCCGGGGCGTCGCGCTCCGCGGCCTCGAGATCGTCGTCGATCTCATCACCGACCGGCGAGCCGAGTTCGGACAGCGCGGCGAGCGGGCCGATCCGCATGTAGTTGCGCGCCATCGCCCGGCGTACCTGATCAAGGACCTCGTCGTATGGGTCCGGCCGCGACTCCTCGGCGTCGTCGGCGGCGGTCTCAGCAGGGATGGGTACGACGCGATAACCCTCGGCACTGGCCCGGACCCGGCTGAGGTACGAGTGGCGGATCGCCTCTCGCCCGGCCGACTCGTCCAGGACGATCGTCAAGTCGGGCTGCAGCCCGTCATTGCCCCAGTCCGACAGGCGGATGATCGCCTCCGGATCGGCGTCGTGGGAACTGCTCAGGAACGCGACCGTGGTATCGACATAGCGGTCGCAGATGACTACATCGCCGCGTTCGAGGGCCGGCCGGATCACCTGTCCCACATGCTCGGCGCGATCGGCCGCGGCCAAGAAGACCACCGTCTGCGGCTGAATGTCCAGATCCGATTCCGTGCCGGCAGCGCGTGCGCGCAGGACATCGGACACGCGCTTGCCGTACGGCGACGCCGTCGGCTCTCCCGTCAGTACGACGGGCCGTCCCTCGGAGCGCAACTGGTCGACGATGCGCTGCGCGTAGTCGCGGGTCCGCTCCAGGTCCGCGCCTTCCAGCACGACGAACAGCCCGGTGTTGGTCGCCGAGGCGATCAGCCGGTTGCCTCGGCGTAGCAAGATCCGGCCTAGGAACGCGCGCACGGGGATGTCCCGGGCGCCGGATACGTGCCGTGCGGCGAACATGCCGATGAGCAGCGCGACGGCGCCCGCGAGTAGGAGCGCCAGGCCGGGGCCCGAGATCGCTACCTCGACGCCGCCAAGGTTGACCGAGTAGTGGCCGAACACGCCCGCGAGCACCGGCCCGACGGCCAGGGTCATCATGAGCACAATCCGCGCCGAGGACTGCACGAATGAGAAGGTCCGCCCGCGAAGTCGATCCTCGACCTCTTCGCCGATCATCGTGTAGCCGAGGATCCACGCCATACCGGCGCAGAGGCCGACCCCGAACGAGAACGCGAGCCCGAGTACGAAGTCGCCGACCACCGCCATCCCGATCAAGCTCAGGCCGGCGCCGGCGATCGACGTACCGAAGACACGGCGCCGCGAGAAGCTAGGCAGTACGCGCGGCCCGATCACCATGCCCAGCGCGAGTCCTGTGAAGGCCGTACCGACGAGGATGTTGAAGCCGGCGACACCCGCGCCGAGCGTGTTGACGTAGAGCTGCGCCACGCCGACGGTGATACCGCCGGCCGCGAACGCACCGATAACGCCGATGTAGAGCGAGCGGATCACGCGGTCGCCGAAGACGAACTTCGCACCTTCGGCGATCAGCCCGAAGATGCCCGTGTGCTTGGACTGTTGTTCGGGGTGCGGCGACAAATGTCGTCGGTTGAGGTAGATGATCGAGGCCGAGGCGAAGTAGCTGACCGCGTCGATCACGAGCGCGAGGATCACCGCAAACCGCACATCGGCCAGGGCGGGATCGATAGGAGCCGAGGTGAAGAACCGGTTGATCGTCGAGAACAGCGCCGACGCCACCGCCGCGATCGGGAACGATCCATAGATGGTGAACATCAGGATCTGGTTGCCCAGCGGCAGCTTGTCCTTCGTGACCGTCGACATCCACAGCGTCTGCTTGGAGGCCACCGTGAACAGGCCGATCCCCTCGATGACGAACTGTGCGACGTAGAGGTAGCGCAGGTCGTAGACGATCGCGATGCTCAGATACAGCAAACCTGCCAGACACTCGCCGATGATCACGACCTTACGGCGATCCAGCCGATCCGCGATCGCCCCGGCGAGGGGGGCGAGCAGGAGGTCCGGCAGCAAACGCACGAGCAGTACGCCGGAGATCGCGACGCCCTGCGCGGCCGCTGAACGATGGTTGGTCAGTTGCTGCGCCATCGAGATCGTCGCGAGCAACGCCAGCCAGTCGCCGAGGCTGGACACGCCGATGGATAGCCACATCCGCCGGAATGCCTTGATCCCCAGCAGCGAACGGAGGGCGCTTTCGCTGCGCTCGGAGCGTCGTGACGAAGGAATGTCGTGCCCTCTCTAGATCGGGTCGGTCTGGTCGGTCGGGGGCTGCATGATCGTCGTCTGACCCGTCGTCTGCGTGACTGGCGTCGTCGCCTCCGACGCCGGAGGTGCGAGGTCCGCCGCGGTACGGCGTACCAGGGACACTTCGGTCCGCCCCAGCCCGCCAAACGTGAATTCATCGACGGCTACCAGTGTGTGCCGTTTTCGGTCGATGTGCAGGACCGACGCTGTCAACGGGTCCGGCGGCACCTGCCGTACGCCGCGCAGGCCGGCGCCCCCGCTAGACCCCTGCGTGAGCAGTAGCGTGCCGTCGATCCGGCGTTCGCCACGCTTGTGCGTGTGACCGGCCAGGACAAGCGGGACGAGCCCCGCCAACTGCGCCGCGACGACCGGGTCGTGCGTCAGTGCGATGTCGACGGACCTCCCCTTCACGGTGTCGGCGAACTGGCGACCGACCGCCGCAAGCGCGTCTTTCGTGACGTGGTCGCCACCGGTCGACTTGTCCGGAGTAAAGCGGGGGTCCGCCTGGCCGGCGATCGTGAGCCCCGCGATGTCGGTCGTCGCGCCGCCGTCAAGGATCCGCACGTTGTCGTGTTTCCGCAGTGCGGCAAGGGTCTTGTCGGAATCGTGGTTGCCCTTGACGAAGACGTACGGCGCGCCGATCGTGCCGACGTCCTCAAATGTCTTGGCCTCTTGCGGCGTCCCCCAGTCCCCGATATCGCCGGTGTCGAGTACGGCGTCGGCGGCGTACTGCGCGACAAGGCTCTTGGCGACGGCATACGCAAGCGGGTTGTTATGGATGTCGGAGAGGTGCACGAGCCGGATCGCGTCATCCGGCGGTGCATCGGGGAGCGCCCCGAGTCCGCGGAACACGCCAGTCACGGAGGCCGCGATCTCAGATAGTTGTTTGCGATACCGAGAGAACTGTGCCGGGATGTGCTTTACGTCCCCGACCAGCTGCGGCGCCCGGGTCAGCAGCCCGGTCAGGTGCGGCGTACGCCAGGACTGTTTGTCGAGTGACGCGGCCGCGACGGCACCGGCTCCGGCCAGCGCCCCCACCGACGTAATAGTCGCTGTGAGCGCGGATCCGGCGGTACGACGCGTGATCGCGGCAAGCGCTGCCGCGCCGGCTACCCCACCGAGACCGGAACGTGCGGCGGTCTTCACGAGCGCGGGCGTCAACGGCGGCAGTTCGAGCGCGAATTTTTGAGCGCCGATCAACTCTCTGACGACGGTCACGTCCACTCCGACCAGGCGCGCATCCGCGCGCAGCGGTCCCTTGTGGGTAGCCAGCCGCGCCTCGCCAAGCGGCGGGACCCGCACCGTCGTACCGCCGGAGCGGCCGAAGACAATAGCCACGTCGAGCACGGCCGGACCAACGTTAATACGGGAGCGTCCGGCAAGGCGCATGCCGAGGCCCGTGCCGACGAGCGCGAGTCCCATCCCGGCCAGCCGCTGCGGAAGGAGGCGGGCCGAAGAGCGGCGACGCAGGCTGCGCGAGGACATGGCAGTAATCCTAACGGCGCACCACGTCACCCCGCCGGACCCGAGCCGTCTCCCGCTCGTCAGTCACGAAATCCGGGGGCGAATTCACAAACCGGGTCGTACAAGTGTGCTGTTTGACAGCAAGATTTCGTCATCAGCGATGCCGAACCATACATTTGTGTGCGACGGCCAACCACGAGCCGATCCCCAGCGCTACTGATGCGTTTAGCCTGCTTGAAATTCGGTCACAAACACCGGAGCCGCCGACGCGGAAGCGGTACGACGTCACGGATCGCTCGGGCGGCATCATAGACTTCGGCTATGACTGAAGTGGGTCGTCCGTTACCGGACCTCGATGCGATCCGACTTCTCGTGGTGATTGCCGACTGCGGTTCGATCGGCGCGGCCGCCCGCCGGGAAGGCATTACCCAGCCATCAGCGAGCAAGCGGATCGCCGTACTCGAACGACGGCTCGGCGTCGAGCTGTTGCGACGTAGCACCCGCGGTTCTTCCCTCACCGATAACGGGCGGGTCGTCACCGAATGGGCGCGTGGGGTGCTTGAGGCCACCGAGGCACTCCTGACCGGATCGGCGGCCCTGCGCGCGGCGCACACCGGCACACTACGAGTCGCGGCAAGCCAGACGATCGCCGAGTATCTGGTCCCGATCTGGCTCGCGAAGCTGCGCACCGCGATGCCCGACGCCGCGGTCCGGCTCGAAGTCATGAACTCCGCGGGCGTCATCGACGCGGTCCGTGCCAGCAGCTGCGACGTCGGCTTTGTCGAGTCCCCCGGCGTACCAGCCGATCTGACCGCGACGACAGTACGACGCGACGAGCTGCGACTGGTGGTCGCACCGGGACATCCCTTCGCCGGTCGTGCGAGCGCCGTCACGCGCAAAGAGCTCGCCGCCAGCCAGCTCGTCGTCCGCGAGGTGGGCTCTGGCACCCGCGAGGTGCTCGAGCGTGCGCTCGGCAATCTCGACGCCGTCGACCTGCTTGAGCTGGACAGCAACGCTGCGGTCAAGATCAGCGTCGCGTCCGGCGCCGGGTGCACGGTGATCAGCCAGCTTGCGGTCGCGGCCGAACTCGCCGACAGCCGGCTTGTCGAGGTCCCCGTCCACGGGCTCGACCTGCGCCGACTGCTGCGCATGGTGAGCCGCCGCGACTATCGACCCAACGAGGTGGCCACCACACTGGCGCGGCTGGCCCACCACCGCTGACTTGCCGACGCCGCAGATGTATCGTTGTCGCTTTTGCACAAGTGGAAAAGAATGCGTACGCCGCCGTACCGGCCCGCATCATCACATCAGTACGAAGGACCAGAATTTTGCTCACCGTCATCTCCGCCAACGTCAACGGAATCCGCGCCGCGCAACGGCGCGGCGGAGTGAAGTGGCTAGCCGACCGTGATCCGCACATCATCTGCCTGCAGGAGGTGCGTGCAAACGACAAGCAGCTCGCCGCTGCGCTCAGCGACTCGCCCCTGGCAGACATGCAAGTCGCACACGCGCCGTCCGATCAGGCCGGCCGCGCGGGCGTCGCCATCCTGTCCGGGCGGCAACCTCTCGAGGTCCGGACCGGGCTCGGTGAGTTCGAGACCGACGGGCGGTGGGTCGAGGCTGACTTCGTCGACGGTGACAGTCTGCTGACGGTCGTGTCGGCGTACACCCACACCGGCGAGGCCGACACCCCGAAGCAAGCGGACAAGTACCGGTTTATGGACGCGATGCACGTACGCATGGACCAGTTCGCGCAGCGTGCCGCCCGTGGCGCAGGTGAAGCGCTCATCACCGGGGATCTCAATGTCGCGCACCGCGAGGTCGACATGAAGAACTGGCGCGGCAACCGCGGCAAGGCCGGATTTCTCGAGGACGAGCGCGCCTACTTCGACCGCTGGCTCGGCGGCGAAGAACTCGACGGCGCATGGGTCGACCTCGGTCGCAAGCATGGCGGCATCGGACCAGGTCCCTATACCTGGTGGACCTGGCGTGGTCAGGCCTTCGACAACGACACCGGCTGGCGGATCGACTATCAACTCGCGACGCGCGGCCTGGCGAACCGCTCGGTCGCCGCGGAGGTAGGTCGCGCGACGACGTACGCCGAACGGTGGAGCGACCACGCGCCCCTCACCGTGACCTACTCGGCCTGATCGACGCTCCCGGTGCGCCGGGACTCGATAAACGCGTGCATGTTGCGTTCGACTCGGTGCCGCAGTAGGACCGCCGCGGCGATGCCGACGACGACCGCGATCAGAAGGGCGACCCAGGAGAAGTCCTTGAGCCATCGGTCGGCGACGGTTCCGAGCAGGTAGATCAGTAGCGTCGTACCGCCGGCCCAGCACACCGCGCCCGCGATGTTGGCCGCGAGGAAACGGCGGTAGTGCATCCGCAGCATGCCGGCCAGGGGGCCGGCGAAGATCCGCAGCAGCGCGATGAACCGGCCGAAAAACACCGCGAGTACGCCGAACCGACGAAAGATGTGCTCGGCGTACGCCACGGTGTCATCGTTGACGTGCTTGGGGAATCGTCGACCCATCACCGCGAAAAGTCTTCGCCCGTACCGATGCCCGATGCCGTATCCGATGCTGTCGCCTACAGCGGCGCCGAGGATGCCGGCAACGGCGACCCAGATTGGCGACACACCGAGGCCCGGGTGCGAGGACAAGAGCGCCGCGGCCACGAGCACTATCTCGCCCGGCAGCGGGATACCCAGGCTCTCGACGCCGACAAACAACGCGACCAACACATACACGAGAGCCACTGGGATGCTCGTGAGAATCGCGTCGATATTCATGCAACCACTTCGTAATAGCAGGAGGACGGACATGCTGGTCTAGTCCAGGTTAGCGGCCATCCTCGCAGGAGGAGGCGGACCGTGGTGACTGCTCAGCTTCTCTACAGCGTCTACGAGCCCGAACCGAGCCCAAGGATCGCCGAGGCGATGGTGAAGTAGATGAGCAGCCCGGTCGCATCGCAGAACGTGCTGATAAACGGTGTGCTGAATACGGCCGGGTCCACTCGGAGCGTCTTGGCCAGCAGCGGCATCGCGCCGCCGACGACTGCGGCAATCGTGCAGACGCTGAGCAAAGTCAAGGCGATGATGTTGCCGATGTCCACGCCATAGATCGGCGTGGCAATGCACCATCCGAGGGCGCCGAGCACCGCGCCCATGGTCAACCCGACCTGCGCCTCGCGCATGACGACCCGACCGATGTCGGCCGGTCGTACGTCGGCGACGGCCAGCGCCCGGGTGAGCGTGCTCGCCGCTTGCGACCCGGTATTGCCACCGATGCCAGTCAGCAGCGGAATGAACAGCGCGAGCACGACGGCCTCGCCGAGGGTCGCCTCGAACCGTTCGAGGACGCCTACGGTCAGCATCGCCGACACCGCAAGCACTAGGAGCCAGACCGTTCGCGCGCGAACCAGGCGATGGATCGGTGTCGAGAGATACGGACGCCGCAGCGGCTCGGCGCCACCGGCGCGGGCGGCGTCCTCGGACTCGGCGTCCTCCAAGATCGTCAACGCATCGTCGATGGACAAGATCCCGATCAGCCGCTGCTCGCTGTCGACGACCGGTAGCGCGATCGCCCGGAGGTCAGCACACAGGCGAGCCGCGTCCTCGGCGTTGCTGATCGCCGTGACGCTGGCCGTCTCTCGGTAGATCTCACCGATCGGGGTGGACTCGGAGGCAAGCACGACGTCGTCCAGCGCGACGACGCCGACGAGATGACGTACCTCGTCGGTCACCATCAGTGTGTAGACCGTCTCGACGTCCGACCCGACCCGGCGTACGCGGTCCAACGTCTCGGCGACGGTCATGGTCGGCTTTACCCGCACGTATTCGGGACTCATCCGACGCCCTGTCGACCCCTGCGGGTATCCGAGCATCGGCGTGGTCAGGCGACGTTCTTGCGGGGATAGACCATGCAGCAGACGATCCGCGACCTGGGCGGGCAGCTCATCGAACAACAGCACACGGTCGTCGGGGTCAAGGTCCTCAACGAGGCTGACGAGCTCCTCGTCGCGTAGCCCGGCAACCAGCTCGGTCTGCACAGCCGGTGCGAGCCGTTCGAAGACCGCCATCGCGACGTCCTTGTCGAGCAGCCGGTACAGCAGCGCTTGCCGGTTCGATCGCAGCCGGCGCATCGCGGCGAGGATTTCCGCCACCGACATCGTGGAGAGCACGGAGGTGACGCCCGCGAGATCCTCGTCCCGTAGTAGCCGCTCGATGGTGTCAAACTCGACGATTGTCATTGGTACCTCCGCGCGGGACCATACAGGCGCCCGGTTTGGAGTACGCCGAGGCTAGTGTCTATGACGGACGTCAAGGAGGCATCTGCAATGGCGAAGTTTGGTTGGGATCCCCAGCAATACGGTCGTTTCGCCGACCACCGGTCCCGGCCGTTCTTCGACCTGGTCGCCCGGATCGACGCCGACCCCGGCCGCGTGATCGACCTGGGCTGCGGCTCCGGCGAGCTGACTGCGACGCTGGCTGATCGGTGGCCCAATGCCACAGTCGAAGGGGTCGACAGCTCGGAGACGATGCTCACCCAGGCCGCCGCGGGCGACTATCCGGTCACCTTCCGGCAGGCCGATCTCACTACTTTCATGCCCGGCACGTCGTACGACGTGGTGGTCTCCAACGCCGCGTACCAGTGGGTCGAGGGGCACGAAACGATTCTGACCGCTATCGCCTCGGATCTGCCGATCGATGGCTGGCTCGCGATCCAGGTGCCGGGCAACTTCGACGCCCCGTCGCACCGCATCATCCGCGAGGTGGTCGCCGAGGAACGCTGGGCCACCGCGCTCGGCCCGGACTTCGCGCTACGGCACGATCCCGTGCTCACCCCCGATGGCTATGGCGACATTTTCGCGGCCGAGGGCCTCGCGGTCGACACATGGGAGACGACGTACAACCAAGTACTACCCGGCGACGATCCAGTGCTCGAATGGGTCAAGGGTACGGCGCTGCGACCCGTACTCGATCGCCTTTCTACCGTTGATACGGCCGACTTCCTCGACGACCTCGGAACGCGGCTGCGGGCGGCGTACCCCGCCCGCCCCTACGGCACGGTCTTCCCGTTCCGCCGATTTTTTGCCGTTGGTCACCGCATCCGACACTAAGGTGGTTGGGTGGCTACTACCGACGCTCCCTTTTACAGCCTTCAACACACTGAGGCACAGGCCCGATCCGAGCTATTGACTGTGCGGTCGTACGACGTGCGGCTGGACCTCGCCGCCGATGATGCGACGTACCGCTCGGTCACGACGGTCCGCTTCGACAGTCACGGTGGACGCACGTTCGTGGATCTGAAACCCTTACGGATCAACGATATTCGCTTGAACGGTCGAGCTATCGATGCCGACCTGCTGGATCGCGGCCGGCTGCCGCTGGAGACGATCGACGGACCGAACGAGCTGACCGTCGACGCGGTGATGCGCTTCCGCAACGATGGCGAGGGCCTGCACCGCAGCGTCGATCCGGCGGACGGGCGGCACTACGTCTATGGGATGTCCTTCATGGACGCCGCGCCAAGCATCTTCGCGTGTTTCGACCAACCGGATCTGAAGGCGCCGTACACGTTCCACGTCACCGCGCCACCCGACTGGATCGTCGTGGGCAACGCGCCGGGCGAACAAGTTTCCACCGGAGTGTGGGAGTTCGCGAAAAGTCAGCCGCTGTCGACGTACTTCGTCACCCTGGTCGCGGGGCCCTATTACCTGATCCGCGACGAACATGACGGAATACCACTCGGACTCTCGGCCCGACAGAGCATCGCCAAGGATCTCGACACCGACGCAGACGAGCTCTTGACGATGACCCGGCAATGCTTCGATGAATACCACCGGCTCTTTGGGATTCGCTACCCGTTCGGCGACTATCACCAGGCATTCGTCCCGGAGTTCAACGCCGGCGCGATGGAGAACCCGGGATGCGTGACTTTCCGTGACCCGCTTGTCTTCTCCAGTCGGGTCACCCGAGGAGACCGAATTCGGCGTGCGACGACGCTAGCCCATGAAATGGCACACCAATGGTTTGGCAACCTGGTTACACCGCAGTGGTGGGACGACTTGTGGCTCAACGAGTCGTTTGCCGAATATATGGGCAATCGAGTGACCGCCGACGTCACCGAGTACGCAGATGCGTGGACCCACAATGCCTTCGCCCGACGCCAATGGGGACTCATCGCCGACCAGCGGCCAAGCACTCATCCGGTTGCGGGAAACGGCGCGGCCGACGCTTCGACCGCGCTGCAGAACTTCGACGGCATCTCTTATACAAAAGGCTCGAGCATTCTTAAGCAGCTCAACACGGCGATCGGCGACGACGTGTTCATGCGCGGCGCGATCGACCATTTCACAACGCACCGATTCGGCAACGCGACCATGGACGATCTTTTCAACAGCTGGGAGAAAGCCGGCGCCGCGGATCTTTCGACGTTCACCAGCAGCTGGCTGCGCACCGCCGGACCCGACACACTCGCGCTGGATCGCTCAGCGGGAGCAGTACGGCGTACTCCCCCGTCGGACTACCCGGCCGATCGCCGGCACACCCTACGGGTCGGCGTCGCGGCCCCAGGCGAGGACTGGCGCATCGACACCATCACCGTCGACGGGCCGGACACGCCGTACGCCGCACCGTCGGATGCCGCCGTCGTACTCGATCCCCACGAGGACACCTGGGCGCTCGTCCAACCGGACGCCACCACCGTGGACGCCCTTGTCGAACTGCTCCCGAGAACCACGGACGGACTGATGCGGGCGGGAGTCTGGAACGGCGTACGCAGCGCATTCCACAACGCAGCCATCGATCCCGCACAGGTGCTCTCACTCGTCGAGGCTGCAATCCCGGTCGAGGACAACGACGACGCGATCGGCGCCACGATGCCGTGGGCGATCGGCAAGGTCGCCGCGCTTTCGGCCGATCAACCCCTAGCGCTCGGACGCATTCACCGCGCTTGCCTTGCGCTGCTGGACAATGCGCCCGCAGACTCGACGTTGCAACTATCCGCTTTCCAGTCCGCCGCAAGCTCATCGACAGATCCAGCCAAACTTCGCGCATGGCTGTCGGGACGCTCGCTGCCGGCCGGACTGCGCATCGATCTGGACCTACGGTGGCGGATCCTGGTGCGCCTTGCCGTTCTCGGCGAGACTGACCGCGACGACTTGGCGAAGGCGCTCGAGGTCGACTCCACGGCACGGGCAATCGTCGAACATACGCGCGCCGTCGCCTCGCTTCCAGACGCCGAGGCCAAGGATTGGGCGTGGCGGCGGTTCACCGGCGAGGACGACGTACCCAACTACGAACTCGAGGCGGCCGGAACTGCCATGTGGCGGACCGGCCAGGAGTCCCTGACGGAGCCGTACGTAGAGCGCTACTTCGCCGAGTTACCAGGCACTGTGGCGGTCCGCAGCGGATGGGTGTTGGCCGATGCCGCAGGATGGTTCTTTCCGATCACGTCACTGTCACCGGGCACGCTGGACCAGTGTCGGGCGCTGATCCAGACCGAGGGCCTCGAAGGTTCGCTGCGTCGTACCGTCGTCGACATGACCGACGAGCTTGAGCGCCGCCTCGCCGTCCGCGAAAGATACGCCGCTCCATAGCTTGCCCACCAATAGATGGCGACCGCACTGAACACGTGCGCTGAAAAACGCCAACATTCTTGTCGTACGCATGTTCTATGATTAATTCATGACCACGACCCAGGAAACCTCGCTCTCCGGCGGCGCCGTCGCCAGCGACGGTGGCAGTCGTGGCGACTCTAGCCACCTGGCCAGTCTTCCCGAGTCGAGCTACTCCGAACGCGTCTTCGACCATCAGCTCTGCGAGCTCGCTTCTCTCGAACACGCGCAGGCGCTGCTGGCCTACCGCGAAATTACGGCCTTGCTTACCGCTCACCGGCACGCCTTCACCCTGCTTCCCGGAGGCACCTTCCCGGGCGCACCCCGACCACATACCGATGGCACAACCGACCGCGGTGACGCGTGGCTCAATGCCCGCGAACTTGTCTTGAGCGAATACGCGCCGGACTGCGGGCTGAGCCTGCGCACCGCGGGTCGACGCTTGGACAAGGCCCTGAACGCCGGGGAAAACTTCCCGGACACGGTCAATGCACTCACCCGGGCCGCAAGTGGCGTGACGCCGGCAAAGTTGAACATCTTGCTGGCCGAGACCAACGCGCTCACGCGTGAGCAGAAGCAAGCGGTAGAGAAGCTGGTGCTGCCGCACGCCGCGGGTGATACGAGCGTGTCATGGGCTCGGCGAATCCGCGAGGCGATCATCACCGTGCTCGGCGCACCGCTTGCGGCCAAAACACGACGAGACCGTGAAGACGACCGCTATGTCGCCATCATGCCCGATGGGATGGTCGCGCACTTGCTCGGCGAGCTACCCGCCGCTCAAGCCAAAGCTCTCGACCTCGCGCTTGATGCACTGGCCGATACCGCGGACCCGGACGACCCGCGCACCCGCGACCAGCTGCGCGCGGATGCGCTCGTGACTTGTGTGCTGGGTCCGGCCGCGTTCACCACTCCAGCGGGCAACGCCGATGGCCGCGACAACGCTAACGGCCACCATGGCGGCGGCGCTGCCACGGGTCCGGGCGATGCGGCCGAGAACGCCGATTACTGCGACAACGACGAACCGGAGCCCGATTACGGATACGGCTACGTCGACCCTCAGCGCGCCGATCCCCACGCCTCCGATTGCGACGACAGCGACGAGGCCGCGGGCGACAAAGATACGGATGCCACAGACGGCGCAGTAGGTAGCCGCGATGCTGACGTTGCTCCAACAACCGGCACGGACAGCAGCGCCGAGGACGACGTGCCGGATCCCTATCGTGGGCTACCGCTAGCCGTCGCCCGGGATGATGACGAGCCAGACTTCACCTTCTACAAGCCCGAACACGACGCCGACCGGCTGGGACGGGCGCTATGGGGTGGCAACGAACGGATCCTGCCGCTGATCGATCCGAGCGAGGTCCAACGGGTCGGTGAACTGTGGGAGATGATCCGGCAGCTGGCCGCGCAACTCAACTTCACAATCCCCAGGCCACCCGACGTGCATCTGGACGTGACGATCCCGGTTGACCTACTCGCCGGCAGGGATCGCGCCGAGCACGACGGGACACCTGTGCCCGACGACAATGGCACACGCACCAATCGAACCGACCATTTCGACGAAGGGACACGTGTGCCCGACGACAGCGATCAGCACGACGAGAACGACGAAATCGCGGCGCGGCATACCGCAGTCCTCGACGGAGTCGGTCCGATCGACCCCGACCTCGCCCGCCACCTCGCTCGCGACGCTCGCTGGCGACGCGTCCTCGCCGATCCCGTCACCGGCATCGTCTATGACGTCGGCAAAACCCGCTATCGGATACCAGCCGACATGCGCCGGCGAGTTATCACCCGGGACCAGACCTGCCGCTTCCCGGGCTGCGCACGCAAGGCGCAGTACTGTCACCTCGACCATGTCGTGGAGTTCCCGCTCGGGTCGACGGCCGACCATAATCTGGCATGCCTGTGCGCGCTACATCATCGAGTGAAACACCAGACCGGGTGGCGGCTCACCCTCAACGACGACGCCAGCATCGACTGGATCAGCCCCACCGGGCGTCGCTACACGACCTATCCCGCGAGCCGTAAAACACCATCTCGCACGATCAAGAAGGCCGGCCGGCGCAAGAACGCCGGCGAATGAGACTGCTCGTTGACGTCAGGAATCAATCCTGATCCACTGATGAATCATGATGCTCGATTCGATCTGCACACGCGAATTGGAGGTCGTACGGGCGATCACCACCGACCCGCCGCGGCGCGCATTGTCGACTAACAGCCCAAGCAAAGGACCAAAAAATGACCAGTGCTGCCGAGTCCGATTTCACCCGCCCACGCGAGAGCGCCGCCAACCTCGTTCCCGACCTCAATAACGTCAACGCATTTACCGGAGACAAGATCGCGACCGACGTCCTCGCTCGATTCGCGCCGTGGTCGGAGCACAACGCCACCGACCTGGGCGATCTCGTCTGGGATCCGAACACCCTTCGAGCGGCCCGCGACGCTCAGCGTTTCCTGCCTGAGCTGCGCACCCTCGACCGAGTCGGCAACCGGCTTGACGTCGTCGAGTTCCATCCGGCGTACCACGAGCTCATGTCGATGGCCTTCGGCGCCAGCGCCCATGCTCTCGCTTGGACGAGCAAGGAACAAGGCTCCCATCTCGCGCGCGCGGTCCAGTCCTACCTGTGGAATCAAGTCGACGGCAGCACTGCCTGCCCGATGGGAATGGCGTACGCCGCGATCCCCATCCTGCGGGCGCATCCGGCGCTCGCGCCGTGGGCCGAGCGCGTGGCGGCGCATGACTACGACCCGGCGTACGCACCAATCGAGACGAAGCGGGCGGCGACGATCGCCTACGCGATGACCGAGAAACAGGGCGGCTCCGATTTGCGCGCCAACGTGACCGTCGCCCGCCCCGTCGGGCCGCGCGGAGACGGCGAGGAATACATCGTGAACGGCCACAAATGGTTCTGCAGCGCACCGATGTCGGACGCTTACCTCACCGTCGCGCAGACCGAGGGTGGTACGTCGTGCCTGTTCGTGCCGCGCTGGCGACCCGACGGCACCCCCAACGGAATCCGGATCAACCGCCTCAAAGACAAACTTGGCAACCGGGCGAATGCGTCGTCGGAGATCGAGTATCACGATGCATACGCGATTTTGGTCGGCGAAGAAGCACACGGCATTCGCACCATCCTCAGCTCGTCCGAATACACCCGGCTCGACTTCGCCGTCGGTTCGGCCGGCCTGATGCGGGCGGCACTATCGCAGGCACTCTTCTACAACGACTACCGCGGGGCCTTCGGAAAGCGACTGTCCGATCTACCGATCCAGGCACCGGTCCTCGCCGACCTCGCGCTGGAATGGGCCGGCGCGGCGCACTTGGGATTCCGGGTCGCCCGGGCCGAAGACGGCCACGATCTGGAGGACTCGCTGACGAGCCGGCTTCTGACACCGGTGAGCAAATACTGGAACTGCCGCCGAGTAAGCGCGGTAGTCGAGGAGTCGATTCAGTGCGTCGGCGGCAACGGCTACATCGAGGAACACCCGCTGCCGCGCTACTACCGCGAAGCGCCGCTGAATGCGATCTGGGAAGGTACCTCCAACATGATGGTGATGGATGTCGGTCGGGTCCTCACCCGTGAGCCCAAGACGATCGAACCGATCCTGGACGAGATCCGGACCGTCTCCGGCGCGCACTCCGCATTGGACCAGGCGATGCGCGACATCGAGTCGATGCTGGACTCCCCAGCCGATACGGCGCGCTACCTTGTCACCAAGATCGCGTTGGCAACCCAGGCGGCCCTGCTGCTGGAGCATGCGCCAACCGTTGTCGCCGAAGCATTCATCGATAGTCGGCTGGGCGGCGACTGGGGTCCAGGCTTCGGCACTCTGCGCAACGTCGACTACGAGGCGATCATCGACTACGCCCGCCTGGGATAGCGCGCGATTACACCGCGCGGACAGGTCGTGGCACGTTGTTTGTCGGGGTCGTTGACTACTGTCGGGCGATGACGAGCCAACGAGACCTCGCGCGACTTCGGCTAGCCGCGCAACGCATCGCCGGACCCGGCTTCGGATCGGCCGGCGAGGCGGTGCAATGGATGACCGCCGTCCAGGCGCAAGATCCCGGTGCCGTCACGTCAGTTGCCCTACGCACCGCCGGGCGAGATCGGTCCGGTGTGCATGAGGCAATGGATGCCGGCGAGATCGTGAAGTCGTGGCCGATGCGCGGCACGCTGCACTTCGTCGCAGGCGAAGATCTCGGCTGGATGCTTGGCCTCACGGCGGCTCGGATGATCATCGCGACCGCGCCCCGGCGTGCCGAGCTCGGCATCGACGATGCGATGATCGACCAGGCTCGCAAGGTGGCCGTCACCGCTCTGGAAGGCGGCGGCCAACTACGCCGCAGCGAACTCCTCGCCCTTTGGGATGAAGCCGGCCTAGTCGTCGCGCCCGGGCAAGGTTATCGCCTGATCTTCCAGCTCGCGCAGCTCGGCGTACTGTGCTTCGGCCCCTTCCAAAAAGGCGAGCAACGGCTCGTAATGCTCGACGAATGGGTACGCCGACCGCGGAGGCTCGATCGCGACGAAGCGGTCGGCGAGTGGGCGCTGCGCTACTTCCGCAGCCACGGACCGGCCACGGTCAAAGACTTCGCGTGGTGGA
Source organism: Antricoccus suffuscus (assembly GCF_003003235.1). Classification (NCBI taxonomy): domain Bacteria; kingdom Bacillati; phylum Actinomycetota; class Actinomycetes; order Geodermatophilales; family Antricoccaceae; genus Antricoccus; species Antricoccus suffuscus. The sequence continues at coordinate 193,404 of NZ_PVUE01000003.1, read as the reverse complement.
CGAAGCTGTTGATGGTTGATGTCAAGGCCGGACTCGCGATCGCCCGACCGTTTCTCGAGCGCGTCGAAGTCGACGGCGTCGAATACTTTATGGATCCGCAAACACCGGACCGGCTCGCGGAGCACAGCGCCAACGCGAAGGGCGTCTTCCTGCTACCCGGGTTCGACGAGTTCATGCTCGGTTATCAAGACCGCGGCGCGGCCCTACCGACCAAGTTCGCCCCTCGCCTCGTCCCTGGCAACAACGGCATGTTCATGGCGTCCGTCGTCGACAACGGCGCAGTGGTGGGCACCTGGAAACGCCACGGCAGCGGCAAGAAGGCAACCGTCTCCGCGACGCCGTTTACCACCTTCACTAAGAAAGCGGAGTCAGCGATCCCCCGTCGGTACGCCGCGCTGCCCTGAACCAGACGTGATCGACGACCGGCGCGGTCAGGTGGCGCCCGAGCCACAGCCCATGACGGGCCGCACCGAGACTACGAGCGCGCAACGGCTGCGCCGGCGGGACCGTCAGCTTTGGCGGTTGCGGCACCACACCATGGGCGTGCAGCTCGGCGGCGGCCATCGACGCGAGGTAGCGATGACCACGCCGGTTGGGGTGCAACCGATCGATGCTGAGCATTCCACTGCCCCGCATGGGCAGCGCGTCTCGCGCCTCGAGCAGCCACGCGCCGTACTTCGCCGACACGCGTTCGATCACGCGGTTGGCCTGCTCGGCGCGGTCGCGATGACAGGCCAACTTGCTTGCCGGAAGCGGGATGCCTCCAACTACGTCGTGCAGCGTCATCGTCAGTACACCGCGGCGAGCTACGTTCATCAATGCGTCGATGACGTAGTCGTAGTCGGCCTCGAACCGCGATCGTCGGAAGCTGCTCGACATCACGTCGTTGACGCCGATCACGCAGATGTAGAGATCCGCGTCCATCGCGCGCGCCTGCGGTAGCTGATCACGGCGTACGTCGCAGATCTTCGCTCCGGTCAGCGCAAAGTTGGTCGGCAGGTTGAGACCGGTCGCGATTTCCGGATCGGTTGTCAGGTGGTGGATCCAGCCCAAAAGACGACCCTTGCCCGGGTCACCCACGCCCTCCGACACGCTGTCGCCGAGAGCGACCACATTGACCGGGGTCACGACCTAGGTCGACTTCTTGGCGGGAGCCTTCGCTGCGGTGGTCTTCTTCGCCGTGGTCTTCTTGGTCGCAGTGGTCTTCTTAGCTGCCGTGGTCTTCTTAGCAGTCGCCTTCGCGGGCGCCTTCTTGGCGGCTTTCTTCGCCGGCGCCTTCTTCGCGGGTGCCTTTTTCGCCGCGCGCTTGGCCTTCTTGGCCGGGCCGCGTGCGCGCCGGTCGGCGAGTAGCTCGGCCGCGCGTTCGTCGGTCAACTCCTCGACCGTGTCGTCCTTGCGCAGTGACGCGTTGTATTCACCGTCGGTGACATACGGGCCGAAACGACCGTCCTTGACCACCATCTTCACGCCGCTGACCGGATCGTCACCCATCTCGCGCAGCGGCGGTTTCGCGGCCGCCCGCCCGCGCTGCTTCGGCTGGGCGAGGATCGCGAGCGCCTCTTCAAGCGTGATGTTGAGGATCTGTTCCTCGGTCTCCAGCGAGCGCGAGTCCGACCCCTTCTTGAGGTAGGGACCGTAGCGACCATTGAGTGCCTGGATCTCGTTGCCTTCGGCATCGGCGCCGACGAGGCGCGGGATCTGGAGCAGCTTCAGCGCATCCTCAAGCGTGATCGTGTCGAGGTCCATCGACTTGAACAGGCTCGCGGTCCGCGGGGACTCCTTGGAGTCTTCCGGGGGAACGGTCGTGACATACGGCCCGTAGCGACCGGACTTCGCGATGATTTCCTGTCCGGACTCCGGATCGTTGCCGAGCGGCCGGTCGCCCGACGGCGCGGACAGCAACTCCTCGACCTTCTCAGGCGTCAGCTCATCGGGCGCCAGATTGTCCGGCACCGACGCGCGCCGACTGTCATCGTCCGCACCCTGCTGAAGATAAGGCCCATAGCGGCCGACGCGTACGACGACGCCGCCCTCGAGCGGGATCGAGTTGATCCCGCGGGCGTCGATCTCGCCGAGGTTGTCCGCGACGAGCTTCTTCAGCCCGCCAAGCTGGGCGATGCCGCCCTCTTCGCCACCGGTGCCGCCGAAGTAGAAGCGCGTCAACCAGTCAACACGACTGCGGGTGCCATCGGCGATGTCGTCGAGGTCGCCTTCGACCTGGGCGGTGAAGTCGTAGTCGACAAGTCGGGTGAAATAGCGTTCGAGGAGCGTGACGACGGCAAACGCTGTGAACGACGGAATCAGCGCGGAGCCCTTTTTCCATACATATCCGCGATCTTGGATTGTCTGGATGATTGAGGCGTACGTCGCGGGCCGGCCGATACCGAGCTCCTCCAACGCGCTGACGAGACTCGGTTCGGTGTAGCGGGCCGGCGGCTGGGTCGTGTGGCCCTTGGCGGTGAGGTCCGTAGCGGTGAGCGCTTGGCCTTTCGCGACTCTCGGCATCCGGCGCTCTTCGTCGTCGCTGCCGCTGCTGTCGTCTTCGTCCTTCGACTCGACGTAGGCACGAAGGAAACCCGGGAAGGTGATCGTCGTACCGGTCGCGCTGAACTCCGCCTTTTCACCTGTGCTGGAGTCGCCCGTCAGCCGGATTGAGACGGTCTGCCCGACGGCATCGGCCATCTGAGAGGCGATCGTGCGCATCCAGACCATCTCGTAGAGCCTGAACTCGTCTGAGGACATCTGATTCGCCACCTGGCCCGGTGTGCGGAACTGGTCACCAGCCGGACGGATCGCCTCGTGCGCCTCCTGCGCATTCTTGACTTTGCGCTGGTAACGGCGGGGCTCGGCCGGGACGTATTTGTCGCCGTACAGTTCGCGAGCCTGGTTGCGGGCCGCGCTCAACGCGGTTTCCGACAGCGTCGTGGAGTCGGTACGCATGTAGGTGATGAAGCCGTTTTCATACAGTCGCTGCGCCGTACGCATCGTCTGCGAGCTCGACCAGCGCATCTTGCGTCCGGCCTCCTGCTGCAGCGTGGAGGTCATGAACGGCGCCGCCGGACGACGCCGGTATGGCTTCTCATCGACCCGGGTGACCTCAAATGCCGCACCCTCGAGGCGCGCGATGAGGCCGCGGGCGCCAGACTCGTCAAGGTGTACGACGCTGGCCGCGGCGAGGCCTGTGTCGGGGTCGAAGTCGCGGCCGACGGCTACCCGGCGATCGTCGAGGTTGATGAGGGTCGCCTTGACCGAGCCTGGCTCGAGCGGATCGTCGTTTTTAAGCCCTGTCGCGAAGTCGCCGCTGACGCTCCAGTAGTCGGCCGCCTTGAACTTCATCCGCAAGCGCTCGCGCTCGACGATGATGCGCGTCGCCACCGACTGCACCCGGCCAGCCGATAGGCCCTGACCGACCTTGCGCCACAGGACCGGCGAAACTTCGTAGCCGTACAACCGATCTAGGACCCGGCGAGTTTCCTGCGCCTGGACCATGTCGTTGTTGAGCTCACGGGTGTTGGCAATCGCGTCCCGGATCGCGGCCGGGGTGATCTCGTGGAACACCATCCGGTGCACTGGGACGGTTGGCTTGAGGATCTCCGCGAGGTGCCAGGCAATGGCCTCCCCTTCGCGGTCCTCGTCCGTGGCGAGGTAGAGCTCGTCGGCCTGCGCCAGAAGACTCTTGAGCTTCGCGACCTGCTGTTTCTTGTCCGGACCGACGACGTACACCGGCATGAAGCCGTTGTCCGTGTCGACGCCCAACCGCGCCCACGATTCGCCCTTGTACTTCGCGGGTATCGGTGAGCCCTTGCGGGGCAGATCCCGGATGTGCCCGTAGCTCGCCTCGACCATGTAATCGTCGCCGAGGTAGCCAGCAATCATCTGAGCCTTTTTCGGCGACTCGACAATGACCAGCTTCTTGCCACCGACGCGGGCCTTGGCGCGGGACTTCTTCGGGCGTGCGGTCGTGCCGTCCCCGCTCGTGTCAGTGGCAAGGCCGTCGGCTTCAGCGTCTGAGTCAGAACCCAGCTGCAGTTCTTCGTCTGTCGCATCGGTGGTGGAAATCGGTACTCCCAGTGGTCTAAAACGTGCTCACGCGGTCACGCTCAACCGACTTCGGTACGTCGATCGCGGCGCGACAGCACTACTAACTGTCGCAAACTACCCCACTTCACGACGTGCCGGGGCCTCGCACCACCGCTCGCCACCCGCCACGGTTGATAAAAACGTGACGCGACCAGCACCCGTCGGCGACTGATGCGCAGGACCTTTCTGACGACCCGCGACGCTCAGGGCCAGTCGGACACCGGAGCGTCCGGCGGTGGCTCACCGACAAGCACCGCAAGACGAGAGAGCCGCTTATGCGAGCTAATCCGGTACGCCGGTTCACCGCTTCGTACCCCGATCAGCGCTCCAGGTACGCCGAGGCCGGCAAGCGCGGATCCGGAGACCGACCAGCGCACTTCCTCCGACGCGGCAAGGGGCAGCAAGTAGCCGGAGTCGGTCGGTCGCCCGGCCGCGATCACCCAGATCCGAAGAGCCGCGGGGGTCATCTTGACCGGCGAACTCTTACGAACCGCGCCCGGCGACCATCGGCGTGCGAGCGGCGCGAGTTCGTCGGTGAAGTCGGTTCGCGCGACGAACTGCAGGCCACGCTCGACGTCGCGGCTGACGTTGTACTCACCACCGAGTCCGCGTACGCCGAATGCGGTGACCAGCGCCTCGGCCCGCCAGGCGTCCGCGGTGAGTACCGAGACCCGCGCCGTACCGGACCGGTTGACGACGTGTCCCGGACCGAACAGCAGACCGTCGAGATCGTCGACGGCCGGTTCGGCGCCGTCCGCCTCGAAGAGGTACATCTGTTCAGCCACGGCGCAATCCTAATGGCAACCCGTGGTCGGAGACGCGAGGCGCAAATGATGGGCCGACGGTGGGTAGCTGATAGCGCGGTGGCGCATGCCGGTCGGCAGGCAACTGAGCGTTACCTGAGAAACTAGTGCGCAAATATAGACCGTGACCATCGCAACGGGATACCTTCTCGATGTGACCCAGCAACGCCCGGTCCTTGCGGCAGTCGGCAGCAGTGCCGCCAATCGGTGCGCACGATGGGTCGCGGTCGTCTACTCCTTCGCGGCGCTGGTGTCACTGACCTACTGGCATCACCACGCGGGGTTTGTCCAACATTTCTGGCCGGAACGGTTCTTCGGCCTGTTCAACGTGCCGATGTCCGAGAGCTTCTTTGTGGGGCTTCTGCTCTTCGTGCTCGCGGGGGCGCTCCTTCGCCACAAACGGTTTGCGCTCTGGATCGTGCTGATTTTTCAGGCACTCGGCGTACTGCGTGCGATCCTGATCTGGATTGGGTACGTCGCCGGCAGGCCACTGCCCAGCTGGACACCGCGCGTCGGGCAGCTGTTCGGCAGCGGAAGCAGCCAGGTCCTCGCGACGTTCAGCGGCATATTCGGGATCGTCATCATTGTGGTGCTGTGGCGGTCCCGGCTGGCATTTCAGGCGCGCCGTTCTCCTGGTTCCCGGCGGATCACGGCCCTCATCCTGGCGGTCGGTCTCTCGGCATGCGTGTTGCTGGCCGTACTTCTGAGCCTGAAGTCCCCCGGCAGTCTCGGCCAGCATCTCGTGTTCGGCTTGCGGGTGGTGTTCGGCATCAACGAGGAGGGGCTGTTTCTACAGAGCACTCACGGCCCGGAGTGGGTAGCCGACGTTATCGGGTGGATTGCGGCCGCCGTGATGCTGGTGGCAGCGGTCGTGTTCCTGCGGTCGCCGCGCACCCTGCGGATCATCGACGAGGACGCTGAGCTGCGCGTACGTCGCCAGTTGCTGACTGGCCACGACGACTCGCTCGGCTACTTTGCTACCCGTCGCGACAAAGCAGTCGTCTTCTCTCCAGACGGCAGGGCATCGGTGACCTACCGCGTGCTGGCCTCCGTATCGATCGCCTCGGCGGACCCGATCGGGCCGACCGAGGCGTGGCCGAGCGCGATCGCTGCATGGCTGAGCGAGGCGCGCACCTACGGCTGGGTACCGGCGGTGCTCTCGGCGAGCAAGGGCGCGGCCGAGGCGTACGTCGCCGCCGGCCTGCGCGCGATACCCCTCGGCGACGAGGCGATCATCAACGTCGACACCTTCCGGCTCACCGGCCCCGGCATGAAGGGGGTGCGGCAGGCGGTGAGCAGGCTGACTCGCGAGGGGTACGCCGTGTCGATCCGCCGGCACCGCGACATCGATCCTGACGAGCTGCGGCACCTGGCCGAGCTCGCCGAACAGTGGCGCGGTGACGCACCCGAGCGTGGCTTCTCGATGGCGCTGTCCCGGCTCGGCGACCCGGCCGACGGCTCGTGCCTGATGGTCGTCGCTGCTGCGCCCGATGGCCGTCCCGCGGGCCTGTTGTCGTTCGTGCCGTGGGGCCGCACCGGGGTTTCGCTCGACCTGATGCGCCGATCCAAGAACGGCCCCAACGGGCTCGTCGAGTTGATGGTGACGAGCTTGATCGGCGATGCCGCGGCGCACGGCGTACGACGGATCTCGCTGAACTTCGCGATGTTCCGCCGAGTGTTCGCAGATGCCGACGAGTTCGACGCCGGGCCCATCACCCGTCTCAACAACAGCGTGCTCTCGGTATTCTCGCGGTTCTTCCAGCTCGAGACGCTCTACCGGTCCAACGCGAAGTATCGACCCGAATGGGTGCCCCGCTACCTCTGTGTCGACTCGCCGCTGTCCCTGCCGAGGGTGATGATCGCGGCGGGCGCCGCGGAGGGGTTTCTGCCCGATCCCAGCACCAGCCGAGCGCTGACTCAGAAGATTTCCAGCGCGCAGTTCGGCGAGACGGTCGCCGCCCAAGAGTCGGCCGCGCTAGCCGCGACGATCCCGGTACGTCGACTGGCGCAACAGCATTTGATGCGCCGCGACGACCTCGCGGAACTGCGCGCCGCGCACATGCCGCCGTACCCTGTGGCCGTGCCCCGCACCGGATCCCTCGACACTCTTGTCGATGCACCGATCGGCACGGAGCTGAGTGTGACCGGGCGGGTCCTGAGCATCCGCAACCACGGCGGCGTGATCTTCGCGCACCTCACCGAGGGTGGCGCCCTATTGCAGTTGCTCCTCAACGACGCCGACCTTGGTCGGCCGCTGTTGAGACTGTGGTCGCAGACGGTCAACCGCGGGGACCTGGTAAGCGCCACCGGGATCATGGCGCACAGCCGCACCGGCGAGCGGTCTCTGCTCGTGCGGGATTGGGCGATGGCCGCGAAGTCGTTACACCCGCTGCCCCCGGCGCACAGCGGGCTCACCGATCCCGAGCGCCGGGCCCGTCAGAGATCGCTCGACCTCATCGTCAACCCGGAGGCACGGACGCTGCTCGCCGACCGCAGCCGCGCCGTACGCTCGCTGCGCGACACCCTTGGCGCCGAGGGGTACGCCGAGGTCGAGACACCGATCCTGCAGACGGTCCACGGTGGCGCGTCGGCGCGACCGTTCCGCACACACATCAACGCGTACGGCATCGACCTGTCGCTGCGCATCGCGCCCGAGCTTTACTTGAAGCGGCTCATCGTGGGCGGGATGGGACCGATTTTCGAGCTCGGCCGCAACTTCCGCAACGAAGGTGTCGACGCGACCCACAATCCCGAATTCACCTCGCTCGAGGCGTATTTGCCATACGGCGACTACGACCGTATGCGCGAGCTCGCGACCGAGCTGATCCAGCAGGCCGCCATCGCCGTACACGGCGCGCCGGTGGCACTCCGTCCCGACCCACAGACCGGCGAGCAAGTGCGCGTCGACCTGTCCGGGCAGTGGCCGGTGGTCACGGTGCACGACGCCGTTTCTCGCGCTTGCGGGCGCTCGATTACCCCTGATACGCCGCGCGCAGAAGTGGCCGGCATCGCCGCCGACCTGGGCATCGCCGTACCGGACGGGGCCAGCGCCGGTGAAGTGGTGTCCGAGATCTACGAGCGGCGCGTCGAGCCGACCACTGTGTCCCCGACGTTCTACACCGACTTCCCGGTCGAGACCTCGCCGTTGACCAGGCCGCATCGCGTCGACCCGCGACTGGCTGAGCGCTGGGACCTGGTGGCATTCGGGATGGAACTGGGCACTGCGTACTCCGAGCTGACCGATCCGATCGACCAGCGAGCACGGCTGACCGAACAGTCGTTGCGCGCGGCTGCGGGAGACCCCGAAGCGATGGAGATCGACGAGGCATTTCTGACTGCGATCGAGACCGGGATGCCACCGACCGGTGGTCTCGGGCTCGGCGTCGACCGGATCGTCATGCTGCTGACCGGATCGCCAATCCGGTCCATCCTCACCTTCCCGTTTGTCCGTCCCACACTGGGTCGTCTCACACCAGGTCGTCCCACGCTGGGTCGTCCCACCCCAGGTCGCCTCACATTGGGTAGTAGCACACCGGGATAACAGCGTGTTCAGCTGCGGCAAAGGCGATCTGGGCTCAGGTCGTGCTCAGGCCGACGACCCACTATTTGGGTATGAGCTCCCCCCTACCCCCGTCTCACACGGATAAGTACCCTGCGCGCACGGCTCAGACCATTGACACGCCCGCGCCCGTACCGACTCCGGCGCCTATTGCACCGTCCCGCGACGGTAGCGCCGGAGCCTAACGAGACCGTGGTTGCGCCCCTTTCGCCGCACCGCACCTCCAACCACCGACGATGGGGCGTGCGCATCCGAGCTACCCTGGCCGCCACCTCGGTGGTGCTCCTCGCGCTCGTTGCCGGCGGCGCTCTGCTCCTGGTCCTGCTCCAGCAGGCTCTGGTCAACGACGCCACCAGCCAGACCGTGTCTACCGCACGAGACCTCGCCGGCAAGTACGCCGGGGAAACGGTTCCCGGCGTACCGACACTTGCCAAGGACCTCACGCACAAGGGCCAAGAGGTGCAGATCGTCACCTCCAAGGACAAGGTCGTCGCCGCCGCGCACGAGGAGTACCTGGAGCACTCGCTCGTCAAAACACCCGCCGCCCCAGGGCAGACGGTCAGCTATCCCGCAGGGTCGCCACACATCAACGCTCACGAGGATGACCCGGTCGTCACATCGGTCGGATTCCTCAGCGGCGGCAAGGCGTACGCCGTCAACGTGATGGCCGAGATCGACGTACAGAAGCAGTCCGTGCGCACCGTCGGGCTCTACCTACTGGTCGGCATTCCGGTGTTGCTGTTGGTGGTCGGTTGGCTGACCTGGCTGCTGGTCGGACGGGCGCTGCACGAGGTCGAGCGCATCCGCGAACAGGTCGACGGAGTACGCCGCTCCCGGCTCAGCCAACGTATCGACGTACCGCCGACGGCCGATGAGATCGCCCGGCTCGCCACCACCATGAACGCGATGCTGACTCGGCTTGAGGAGTCCGATGCGGCGCAGCGGCGCTTCGCATCGGACGCGAGCCACGAGCTGCGCAGCCCGCTGGCCACCCTCAACGCCACCCTCGAGATCGCCATCGCGGACGAGACCGGCGACACGTGGCGCGACATGCAGCCGGTGCTACTCGGCCAGACCGGCCGGATGAAGAGCCTGGTCGATGACCTGCTGACGCTGGCCAAGGCCGACGACCATCAGGTGCACCTGCGGCGTACCGAACAGGACCTCGACGACCTCATCGAGAACGAAGCCCGAGCCGTCGGCGGCGGATCCAGCAAACAGTTCGTCGTACGCGCCGAACCAATCCGAGTCGTATGTGACGGGGCCCGGATCGCGCAGGTGCTACGCAATCTGCTGGACAACGCCGAACGGCACGCAAACTCACGGATCTGGGTCAGCTGCCGGGTCGAGGGCGGCATTGCGACCGTGGACGTGGACAACGACGGCCCGGCCGTGCCCCGGGCCGACCGCACACGCATCTTCGAACGTTTCGTCCGCCTGGACGACAGCCGCTCACGCGACAGCGGCAGCAGCGGACTCGGGCTGGCGATCGCCGCAGAGTTCGTCACCGCGCATGGCGGCACGATCGTCGCGACCGAATCGCCCCAAGGCTACTGCCGGTTCCGATTCACCTTGCCCGTAGACGACGCACCATGACCACTTTGAGACGTTCTCAGGATTTCCTCAGGCAGCGGTGGCACGATCAGAACCGTCAAGAATCGAACTCGGCGGAGGAGCTAGGCATGCGGGTGCTGATTATCGAAGACGAACAAGCACTCGCCGAGACCATCCGGCGCGGACTGGTCAACGAGGGGTTCGTCGTACGCGTCGAGCACAACGGCAACGACGGGCTCTGGGCCGCGACCGAGGAGCGCTTCGACGTCATCGTCATCGACATCATGCTGCCCGGGCTCAACGGCTACAACGTGCTGCGCGAGATTCGCAAACGCAAGATCTGGACACCGATCATGATGCTCACGGCAAAAGACGGCGAGTATGACCAGACGGACGCTTTCGACCTTGGCGCCGATGACTACCTGACTAAACCGTTTAGCTTCCTGGTCCTCACCGCACGTTTGCGCGCGTTGATCCGGCGCGGCGCTCCCGCCCGCCCCGTCGAATTGACAATCGGGTCGCTCAACCTCAACCCTGGGCGCCGTTCGGTCACCCGCCACGGCGACGAAATTCCGTTGACCGCCAAGGAGTTTGGCCTGCTGCACTTCCTTATGCGGCAAAAGGGTGCCATCGTCTCGAAGAGCGAGATCCTCGCCAACGTATGGGATCCGGCGTACGACGGCGCGGAAAACGTGGTCGAGGTCTACATCGGATATCTGCGCCGCAAGATCGACGTGCCGTACGAGCTATCGACACTGCAGACCGTGCGCGGAATGGGTTATCGGCTGGTCGCGGACAAACCCCAAAACGCGCACGCGTAGCGGGCGGACCTCATGGACACTTCTATTTACCGCGCCGTACACAACTTCATGGACAACACCACCTGGCTGCACGGCTTCATGGCGGCGTACGCCTTGTGGGGCGGCCTTGTGCTGCTGGCAGTCATGTTGGTCGGCGCGTGGTGGTCGGCGCGTCGGCGTACTACTGGACGGCCCGCCGTCGCGGCAGCCGTCCTCACTGGGATCGCGACCCTCGTCGCCGTTGGGCTCAACGCGCAGGTCCTCTCCCCGCTGATCGGTCGGGTGCGCCCCTGCAACGCGCTCCCCCACATGACCACCCTTCTGCCGTGCAACCCGGACTACTCCATGCCCAGCGACCACGCCATCATCGCCGGCGCCTTTGCCGCGGGCTTCTGGCTCATCGACCGCCGGCTCGGCATCATCGCGACACTGCTGTCGCTGCTGCTGGCCTTCTCGCGCGTGTACGTCGGGGTGCACTACCCCTCGGACGTCCTCGTGGGACTGGTCGCCGGCGCGCTGATTACCTTGGCGATTTATGCACTTCTCCGGCGCCGCGCCGTACTGGTCGTCGATCGGCTGAGTCAGTCACGCTGGTATCGCCTTGTCGCGCCGGTCCGTGAGGCGCCTCATGCTCGACCATCCGTCACTAATGTTCGACCATCCGTCACTTAAACCCGTCACCAGAGGCATAATCGCCGCGGGCGGCGCGTCGTTCCTACGATGAGATTCGGGGCGCTAATAGCTCCAAGAATGCGCGTGCGGCCGGGTTGCTCGGGCGGGCACTGCGCGAAACGAGGGCTAGCTTTCGCGAAGGCGATGCGGGACCGATGGGCACAGTCGCGAGACCACTACCTTCGGCAATGGAACTCGGCACGATGCTAATGCCGAGTCCGTGTCCGACCAGCGCAAGGACCTGTCCCATCTGGGTCGCCCGAAATCCTATACGCCGGTGCAATCCGGCTTCGGCACACAGCGTCTCGATGACGGTCTGCAGACCGGTGCCGGCACTGAATTCCACAAATGTGTAGTCGGCCAGTTCGGCAAGCGTGGTCTCGGCACGGGTCGCCAGCGGATGATCATGCGCCGTGACGACCGCGAGATCCTCCTCATATCCCCGAAGGAGGGTGAGGTCTCGCGGGAGCGGACTGGCATCGAGTGCGACGTACGCGACATCGAGTTCGGCTGCCTGGACCGAACGCACGAGCTCTGCGGTGGTCGCCTCGTGCAATGCGATCCGGATGTGGGAGTAACGCTGGTTGAACTGCGCCAGCACCGCCGGCAGGTCGACCACGGTCAAGGTCTGCACCGTCCCCACCGCGAGCGTTCCGGCCGAGAGATCGTGGAGGTCGGTCAGTTCTTCGCGTGCCGTCGCGATCTGCCCGAGGATGCGGTAAGCGGCCGCCCGGAAGGTCTGGCCGGCGGTGGTCAACGCAACCTTGCGGGTGGTGCGTTCGAACAGTTGAGTTTGTAGCTCTCGCTCCAGCGCGCGAATAGAGGCACTCAGCGCCGACTGGGAGAGATGGATACTGCGGGCGGCGCGGGTGAAGTTGGCAGCGTTCGCGACGGCGAGGAAGTGTTCAATCTGACGTACTTCCATTAATCGACTGTATCAGTTAATTCCATCGCGAGAATCCGTTGGACAGGACAATCGAGCGGCGGCATTCTTGACCGATGCCCCAGCCAGCTACATCAACGCAATCCACTGCGGTCCGCCGACGGCTGGTCGTGGCCATGGCACTCGCCTCGGGAATGGTCGTGGCCAATAGTTACTACGCCCAGCCTGTAGTCGGCACGATCGCCGAGAGTCTGCACGCCTCGACGCAAAGCGTCGGTCTCGTGGTCACGGCGAGCCAGATCGGATACGCCGTGGGACTTGCATTGTTAGTGCCGCTTGGAGATCTGCTTGAACGACGTCGGCTGCTCGTCACGCTGCTGACGGGGACCACCGTCTGCCTGATCGGGATGGCGCTCTCGCCCAACTGGCAGATGCTCGGAGTGGCGGCATTAATGGTCGGCGTGAGTTCGGTGGTCGGACAGGTGCTGGTCCCGTTGGCCGCTACCTTAGCGCGAGCGGACGAACGCGGACGTGTCATCGGTAATGTCATGACTGGGCTACTCCTGGGCATTTTGCTCTCGCGAGTGGTAGCCGGATTGGTTGCGCAGGTCGCGGGATGGCGAGCGGTCTTCTGGCTGGCCGCGGGCTTAATGGTCGCTACCGCCGTGATGCTCCGGCGCGAATTACCGGTCGTACCACCAAGCACACAACTTCCTTATCGCGCGCTGCTTCGCTCTGTGCTGCGTCTGGTGGCCGATGAGCCCGTGCTGCGCCGCAGAATGACTTACGGCGCACTCACTTATGTGTCGTTCGGCGTGTTCTGGACAAGTGTCGGGTTTCTGCTCGCCGGCCCCGACTACCGGTGGTCGGATGCAAGCATCGGCCTGTTCACGCTGGTCGGCGTTGCGGGAGCCTTGGCGGCGAAGTTCGCCGGAGCGCTGGCCGACCGCGGCTACGCCCGGATACAGACCGGCGCGTTCGTCGCGATCACCGCACTGAGCTTCGGGCTTTTGGCGATCGGGCGCCACCACGTCATTGCGCTGGGCGTCGGGGTCGCGCTACTCGATCTGGGCATCCAAGGCACGCACATCAGCAATCAGAGCCTGTTCTACCGGCTGCGTCCCGACGCGCGCAGCCGGCTGAATACCGCGTACATGACGACGTACTTCGCGGCCGGTTCACTAGGAAGCGCGCTCTCTGCGGTCACGTACGTCGGATACGGCTGGGCCGGCGTATGCGTGCTCGGCGCCGTGTTCCCCACGGTCGGCACGCTGCTGTGGATCATTGAAACGCTCCGCGAGCGACGCCCCGGGTGACCGGCTCGCCCGCATCATTTCTCGTCATAGCCATTGGCTATGTCCTCATGGCGGATCGATGGCTACCGCCCCGGGTTTCGCGTCCCTATCGTCGTAGGTGTGCAGATACGACCCAATATTTCTAAATCCGCAGAGCATCCGGACGACGCCACTGCCGCCGACTCTCGCCCGAGCCGCCTCGCCGCGGCGAGAGCGTACGGCCCCGGCGTACTACTCGCGGTCGTCATCGCCGCGGTCGCGACCGTCATCGGCAAACTGCTACCGATCGTCGGCGGTCCGGTCTCCGGGATCGTCATCGGCGTAGTCGTCGCGGCCATTATCAAGCCCGGCGAACCACTACATCCGGGCATCAAATTCTCCAGCAAGACGATCTTGCAGATCTCCGTCGTAGTGCTCGGTTCGCAGCTGTCGCTCACCCAGATAGTCAAGGTCGGATTCAGCTCGTTGCCGGTCATGCTCGGTTCACTGATCATGTGCCTTCTGGCGGCCTACTGGATCGGACGCTGGTTAGGCCTAGTCGGCGATCTGCGCACGCTCATCGGCGTCGGTACCGGCATCTGCGGCGCCTCCGCGATTGCCGCGGTCACGCCGGTGATCGGGGCCGTCAGTGCGGACGTGGCGTACGCCGTGTCGACGATCTTCTTGTTCAACATCGCTGCGGTACTGGTGTTTCCGGTCATCGGTCACCTTCTGGGCATGAGCCAGCACGCCTTCGGCCTGTTTGCCGGTACGGCGGTCAACGACACCTCGTCGGTCGTCGCCGCGGCGGCGACGTACGGACCCCAGGCCACCAACTACGCCGTCGTCGTCAAGCTGACCCGGACACTGCTCATCATCCCAATCTGCCTCGGGCTCGCGGCCATCAAAGCGCGCCGCGATCGCACGCAACAGGCCGCTGAAGATCCCTCGACCGTCGAGGCCGCTACCGATAAGCCGGCACGCTCCCGGCTGTGGGTCATCAAACTTGTGCCATGGTTCCTGGTCGGGTTTTTGATCGTCGCGGCCGCCAACTCGATCGGCATCATTCCGACGTCCGTGCATCCTGCGCTCAATGAAATATCGGTCTTCCTGATTACCGTCGCGCTGTCTGCGATCGGATTGTCGACGGATCTGCGCGCCCTACGCCGTGCCGGCGCACGGCCGCTCGTGCTCGGCGCCTGCTTGTGGGTGATAGTCGCGTTGACCAGCATCGGGCTGCAATACCTGACCGGCACCCTGTAGCCAAGTCTTTCGGTAGCCAAGTCTTTCGGTAGCAAAGTCTTTCGCCGACGGCTCCTGCCACCCGGCGCGCTGCCGATGGTGGCAGGCTGTAGCGGATGAGCGACGTGACGAGCAGCGAGAGTTGGCCCATGGGGCTACTGCGCTCGTTGCTCCCCATCGGCGATGCCGATCAGTCGCCGGTCACCCACCTCAAGGTCCTCCCGCCCATTCCCGGCGAAACCGTCGACTGGCCGACATGGGCCGCGCCCACTCTCGTTGCGGCATACGCCAGACTTGGCATCGAGCGGCCGTGGAAGCATCAGGTCATCGCCGCCGAGCATGCGTGGCGAGGAGAGTCGCTCGTCATCGCTACCGGTACGGCGACCGGCAAGTCGCTCGGCTATCAGCTTCCGGTGCTGTCCGGGCTGCTGCACGACCGGCGCGCCAAGGCGCTCTACCTCTCACCCACCAAGGCACTCGGCCACGATCAGCTGCGCGCGGTCGAAGCCCTGGAGGTCGATCCCGGCGGCAACGACGGAATCCGCCCCGCCCCGTACGACGGAGACACCGTGCCCGACGAACGCGACTGGGCTCGGGAGCATTCGCGCTGGCTCTTCTCCAATCCGGACATGCTGAGCCGATCGATCCTGCCGCAGCACGCCTACTGGCACATGTATTTCCGGCGGTTGCGATACGTCGTCATCGACGAATGCCATATATACCGCGGCATTTTCGGTTCGCACATCGCGCACGTGTTGCGACGCCTGCGCCGGATCTGCGCGAAGTACGGCAGCGAACCGACGTTCGTCCTTGCCTCCGCGACTGCGCGAGACCCCGGCGAAATCGCGTCCGAGCTGACCGGTTTGGCGTGCGCCGAGGTGACGGCCTCCCAAGCACCGCACGGCGAGCGAACCATCGCACTCTGGGAGCCACCCCTGACCGAGCTCACTGGTGAACACGGTGCGCCCATTCGCCGGTCGGCACCGACCGAGTCGGCACGACTACTTGCCGACGTGGTCATCGCAGGGAAGCGAACGTTAGCTTTCGTCCTGTCTCGCCGGTCCGCCGAAATCGTTACTTTGCAGGCACAGGAGCATTTGCGCGAAGCAGGCGCGCACGAGCTGGCCGCACAGGTGGCGGCGTACCGGGCCGGCTATCTGCCTGCCGAACGACGCGCACTCGAAAACGGGCTCAACGACGGCACGCTCTGCGGTGCGGCCGCGACGACCGCGCTCGAGCTGGGAATCGATATCGCCGGGCTAGACGCCGTACTCGTCTCCGGGTTTCCCGGCACGCTGGCAAGCCTCTGGCAGCAGTTCGGGCGCGCCGGTCGCCGGCAGCAGGAATCGTTGGCCGTGTTCATCGCCCGCGACGACCCGCTCGACACCTTCCTCGTGCACAACCCGGAGGCCGTCTTCGACCGGCCGATCGAGTCCACAGTCATCGACCCGACGAATCCCTACGTCCTCTCGCCACAGTTGTCGTGTGCGGCGTACGAGCTGCCGATCACCGAGGCCGAGGTCGACGATCTCTTCGGCGGCGACGCCGCTCGCCAGGTGCTTGCAGGCCTAGACGGCGTGCGACGTCGGCCCACCGGATGGTTCTGGGTGGCGCAGGAGCGACCGATCGCGGACATCCGTGGGTCGGGCGGAACGGTCGCGCTGATCGAGTCGGCGACCGGCCGGCTACTCGGCACCGTGGACACCGGCGCCGCACCGTCGACCGCCTTCCCAGGCGCGGTTTACCTGCACCGCGGTGAGACGTGGCTGGTCGACGATCTGGATCTGGAAGACCGGGTGGCGATGCTGCATGCAGACAACCCGAGCTATTCGACGTACGCCCAGCAGCAGACCGACATCCGGCTGTTGGGGGTACGCCGGTCGGTGGAGCTGACGACTGGCACGCTCGGGTTTGTCGACGTTGAAGTGAGCAACCAGGTCGTGTCCTACCAGCGACGCAAGATCACCACCAACGAGGTCATCGACCAGATCCCACTCGACCTGCCCGCGCAGGAACTGCGCACCAAGGCGGTGATGTGGACCCTCAACGCCGAGACCCTCGATCGGTTCGGAACTGCCGAGGAAGTCGCGAGCCTGCTGCCCGGCGCGTTGCACGCGGCCGAACACGCGTCGATTGGCCTACTGCCGCTGATCGCGACGTGCGATCGGTGGGACATCGGCGGCGTATCGACCGCGCTGCACGCCGATACTGGGCTGCCGAGCGTCTTTGTGTACGACGGGCACCCCGGTGGCGCTGGCTTTGCCGAACGCGCCTACGAACGCGCCGCCGAATGGCTCGGCGCGACGCTATCGGCGATCGAGTCCTGCGAGTGCGCATCCGGGTGCCCGAGCTGCATCCAGTCACCGAAGTGCGGCAACGGCAACGATCCGCTCGATAAGGGCGGCGCAGTCACGGTGCTCCGCACGCTCACCGCAGCGCTTAGCTAAAGCCCGATGTCGTAGTCGTACTCATGCAGACCTTGCGACCGCCTCGTCACCTCTAAGGGCTAACCGACGTCGGCAGTTGCTTTTGGCGATTCAGCTTCGGATGGCTTGATTGGCGACGTGTACTGGCCGGACGGCGAATGCGTCGTGATCGCCAGCCGGTTCCACGCGTTGATCGCGACTATCGCAAACAACAGCGCCGCATAGGACTCGTCATCGAATTGGGCTCGTGCCGCCGCTTCCACCTCAGCAGGAACGTGATGCTCGGAGATGAGCGTGACCGCCTCAGCGAAGGCCAGCGCCGCACGTTCGGCGTCGCTGTAAAGTGCCGATTCACGCCACGCATTGAGCATATATAAGCGGTCTTCGCTCTCGCCCATGGCGCGAAGGTCCTTATAGTGCATGTCAATGCAGAACGCGCAGCCGTTGATTTGGGATGACCGCAACTTGACCAGTTCGAAGACGGTGGGATCCAGCGGGCTGTTCTTGACCGCTGCCTCGAGCGACGACATCGCCTGGTAGCCAGCGGGAAGTGCCTTGTAGGCGTTGAAGAATTCGGGTTGGGTTTGACTTGTCATGTGCCTAGCCTATGACCTTGCTGGTCCAGTCCGCTGGTCCACTTTTTGGTGCCTAGACTGGACCAGTGGACCTCTTCGTTGACCTCTCTCCTGGGCTCGGCAGGCAGGACGCGGTGGAGGCGGCGCTTCGAACCGCGATCAGCGCCGGCCGTCTAGCACCCGGTGCGCCGCTGCCATCCACCCGCACTCTGGCCGCCGAGCTCGGACTCGCGCGCGGGACCGTCGTAGCGGCGGTCGAGCAACTGGCGGTCGAAGGCCTGTTGGAGACTCGCCAGGGAGCGCTCACGCGGGTGGCGCATGTACCGCCGCCGGTCACCGCCACGCGCACACAACGCTCGTCGCCCAAGGCGCCGCGGGCCGACTTCACCGGCGGCGAACCGGACCTCACCCGCTTCCCGCGCTCGTGGTGGGCGGCCGCCGTACGCAAGTCCCTAGCGCAGGCCGATGCGTCGACACTCGGATACGGAGACCCCCGCGGCAGCATCGAGCTGCGAGCGGCGCTCGTGGACTATCTCGGCCGAACCCGGGGGGTGACGGCCGCCGTTGAGCACGTCATGGTCCTATCCGGCTTTCGCCAGACGCTTGCGATGTTGGCGCGCGTGCTGCACCGGCGGGGTCATCGCCGGATCGTGGTCGAGGACCCTGCTCTCGAGGTGCACCTCGAACTGTTACGGGGCGCCGGGCTCGAATGTGCGCCGATATCCGTTGACGCTGACGGCGCACAAGTGGGCATGATCGACCAGCACGAGGTCCGGGCAGCGCAGGTGACCCCCAATCACCACCTGCCACTCGGGGTCAGCCTGTCACCGGCCCGGCGTAGCGAGCTCGCCGCCTGGGCCGCCTCAGTGGATGGTTTCATCATCGAAGACGACTTCGATGGCGAACTGCGTTATGACCGGCGACCGCTGCGCGCACTGCAGGCACTCGATCCGGGGCGAATTGCCTATTGCGGCACCGCCAGCAAGTCGGTGGCGCCGGGCCTGCGACTCGGCTGGTGCGTGTTACCGCCCGCACTCGTCGAACCGGCAGTCGGCGCGCTCGTGGACATGGGCGGGCCGACCGTCTCGTCGCTCGACCAGCTCGCATTCGCCGAGCTCATGGCGTCGGGTAGGTATGACCGGCACGTGCGCACGGTCCGTACTGAATACCGGCGGCGCCGCGACCTGCTGTCCTCGTCGCTCGCTGCGCAAGTGCCCGGCGTACGACTCGAGGGCGTTTCGGCGGGCCTGGTCGGCCTCATCCGGCTACCTGCAGACTGCGACGAGGACACGGTGGTGGCGCGGCTTGCCGACCGTTCGGTGGCGGTGATGCCACTGGGCATCTTCCGCTCAACACGTTCTCACCGTGATGAGCCCGCCATAGTCGTCAACTACGGTCGACCTTTTGGGCACCAGTTCGCCGCTGCCATCGAACTGCTCACCTCCGCCCTCGCGGACGCGATCGGTCACTAAGGCCGGCTCATCCGTGGGTATACCCCGCCGTGAGCGTGATCGCGATTCCGACGGTGCCGTCCTTGCCACGCCGCAGCCTGCTGCCAAGCACCGTGAGTCTGCCGACTACGCCGTACTTCGCGCGCAGGAGGCGCCGGACGCGTTCGGTCTGTGCCCCGTCGAGAATTGCGGCTGTACCGCTAACGGGAGCGCCCGCGACGTTGCCTCGCATATCGCACGCCGCGACTTCAACCTTCGGATTTTTCCTAAGGCGCTTCACTTTCCAGCTGTCGGCGACGGTCCATACGAAGATCTGGTCGCCCTCACGCACCGCCCACAGCGCCGTTGGCACGCCTTCTCCGTTCTTGCGGTACGTCGTCAGACTGACGTACTTCGCGTCCCCGAGCCGCTCCAGATCTCCCATGAGGATGAACTTACCCGCTGGATCCCGATCGATTGGCTTACGGCGCGAGGTCGACTGGGCCGGCGCGCGCGGTCGCGGTCGCCGTGCCCAGGCCGAACCGACCCAGGTGTACGTCGACGCTAACCGCGATCAAGACGACCTCTCCATCGACCGCGCAGGAGGTAATGCGCGCACCATTTGCGGCCGCATTGCCACTCGCTACGTCGCACGGCGATCCGGTCCCATCTATGAGCACTTGGGCGGCAGCCAGCGCGGCAAGGTCGGCGGCCGAATTCGCCTTGTGCCGCGCAGTCTGGGCTAGGCCCAGCAGCATCACTGAGAGCGCTACCACGCACAGGACCATGGCCATCGCGACGACCCAGATGGTTCCACTACCACGTTCGGTAGGCATCGAGTCCTTACGTAGCAGGCATTTCACGGAGCCGGCCCCGCTACGGTAGCGGCATCCTTGGTCGCCGGCACCGGACCGGCGTCGTCGCTCGTCGGTTCCATTCGACCGGTGGCCGAGGCGGTGACGGTATAGGTCCCGACAAGCCCGCCGACCGGTCGCGTCGGCGCTTGCACGGTCACCGTCACCGTGTCGCCGTTGATCGCCACTGAAACCGCTGCGCCGTTTGGCGCAGCGCGCTGAGCGATCGAGACAACCACGGATGCCGAGTCACCGCGCGCCGCGGCACGGGCTCCTTCCCGCGCCGCATCAACGCATCGAAGTTGCGCCGCAACCGCTGCGATTACTGCGATCAACCCACCGAGTAGCAGGACGACTGCGGGTATGGCGACCGCGATCTCAGCCGTCGCCATACCCGCTTCGTCGCCACGTAGTTTCCGACGCACGCTAGGAGATCGCCGAGAGCGCAGAGGAAATCAGCGATCCAAGCGCCGACACCACCGACGAACCCGTAACGACCTGATAGAGGATCGCGGCGAATGCGCACGCTGCGACGGTGCCGACGGCGTACTCGGCCGTCGTCATACCCGCGTCACGATCGCGACGACGCAGTGGCGCGACCATCCCTAACGCGACCGCGGCGCTGATCGCGCGCACGGCCCCTCCCAGTGGTCCCTGCCGCGCGCGGCGTTCCCCGTAGTTGCTGTGCATAGTGCTGTCCCTTCTCGTAGTTTCCAACTGGTGGTCTTGGGTGGGTCGTGCCCTAGCCGAATACGTCACCGGCCAGCCCGATGACAATCGGTACGACGCCGAGGCAGACAAACGCTGGCAAGAAGCACAGCCCCAGCGGAGCCAGCGCGTGGACACCGGCCTTGCGGGCCGAGACCTCGGCGCGGACTCGCCGTTCGGCGCGGGCCGCAGAAGCTAGCTGCGACCACGACGCCGCCAAGGTCGCACCGCTGTCGGCGGAGCGGATAGCCGACCGCGCGACGGGGCCGATGACGGGATCGGCCAGGCGCGATCGCCACGCCGCGTCCGGGTCGTGCCCCATTTCCTGTAGCCGGCTGATCGTGCGGAAGTCGCCGAGCAGACTCGGACCGCACACCTCAGCCGCGGCCGACACGGCACCTGCGGGCGGTGATCCAGAACGCAGCAAAAGCCCCGCCACGTCGAGCACCATAGGCAACTGCCAGATCCGAGCCCGATCGTCTACTCGCTGCTGCCGTAGGCCGGACCTGTGCATGACCACAAAGGCGCCGACCGCGACGAGCGTCGCTCCGACGACACCGCCGATCGACGGGCTAATCACCAGAACGAGCACGAAGACCAGCAGTGCGATAGCTATGCGCGGTCTCGCGCTCGGCGCAGCCTGGTCAGGTGACGTGGACACCTCCGATGGGGCAACGGCGCCCCGACCCGGGTACGCCGATGCGCGGAACGGCGCACGCAGTCCGAATCGACCGGCCGGACGCTGCAGCGGCCACAGCGCTACCGCACACGCGAGCAGTACGACGGCGCCCGTCATGAGAACGACCTGGCCTTGTGCACAATCAATCGAGTCCACGTGACTCCGGCAAGTGTGAGCAGCGTGCCGACAATGAGTACGACGCCGCCCACGGTCGTCTGCGTCAGCGTGTGCAGTGGCCGCGCGCCAATCGCGGAACCCATGAACAGACCGAATACCGGCAATAGCGCGAGCATGCCCGCGGTCGCCGACGGCCCCGCGAGCAGGCTCCGCAGCTCCAGCTGATGACGCCGACGCTCCCGATGGTCTAACTCGATAGCCTCGATCACTTCTGCCAACGGGCATCCGGTATCGAGCGACAGTTTCCACATCTGTCCGACCGAGACCAACAACGGCGCGGACTCAGCCTCAAGAAGTACGGCGATCGGATCGGCGCCGAGTTCGACGGCGCTGGCGGCCGAGGCAAATCCGGCGCGCAGGCCCTCGCTGGCCGTCGCGGAGGCAGCGCGCAGTCCGGCAGACATCGTCTGGCCGGCACGAAGCTCTGCTCCAAGTGCGGCCAGCGCATCGATGTCGTGATCGGCGCTGGACCGCGCCGACCGCTCGGCGATCATCCGCAGACCGCTGTGGGTCAGCGTCACCGCGATCGCGGCACCGGCAATCGCCGTCGGCACACTGATCACAACCAGACCAATCGCGGCACCGCCGCCGGCCGCCGCGCAGACCTGACGCCGGCGCGTCGGCGGCCATCCGGCGACCGACTGGCGCAGGCGGCGCACGTCGGCCAGGCGCGACTCGGCACGGTTCGTCGTACGCCGAAATCCCCGGCGACGTGACGGGGCAACGATGAGCGCGATCCCCAGAAGTCCTACTGCTAAGGGCGTTGTCACGACACACCGCCCGCGAGGAGATCGTCCAAGAGGCCCGCAGACGCCGTGAATCCACCGCGGTCGCTCCAGGCCGTGGACACCGCGAAGTCGTTATCGCGGCCGTCCACGACCGCGATCTGGGCGACATATCGGTCACCGTTCGCGCGGCGCCCTACATGGATAAGTACGTCGATCGCGGAGCTCGCCTGGGCACGGACGGCCTCCAGCGACAAGTCGGCCACGGCGCCCAATGCGCAGAGGCGGCTTGGCACGTCCTGTACGCCGTTGGCGTGTATCGTTCCCGCTCCTCCGCGATGCCCAGTATTGAGAGCCATGAGCAACTCGGCGATTTCGGCGCCGCGCACTTCGCCCACGATTATCCGATCTGGGCGCATCCGAAGTGCCTGGCGCACAAGCGATCTCAGCGCAATCTCGCCGGCACCCTCGATATTGGGCGGGCGCGATAGCAACTTGACCAGTTGGGGATGCTGCGGCCGAAGCTCGTCAGCATCCTCGACCACGAGAATCCGTTCCTTCGGCGCTACGAGGCTCAGCAGCACCGAGAGCAGGGTTGTCTTGCCGCTTCCGGTACCGCCACTGATCAAGAACGACAGTTGCGCGTCGACGATCGCCACAAGCAGGTCGGCGACCTCCGCGGTCATCGACCCCGCGTCAACGAGCCCCGACAGGGTCAGGTGTCGCTGGCGAAGCGTACGAATCGAGATGAGGGCGCAGCCGTGCGCGATCGGTGGAATCACCGCATGCAGGCGCGCGCCGCTCGGCAGTGTCGCGTCGACCCACGGGCTGGCCGCATCGAGCCTACGACCGGCGCGCGCAGCCAGCCGTTGGGCCAGACGAAGTACGTCGAGGTCGGTGCCCAGATCGACGCTCACCCGTTCCAGTCCGGCGCCTCGGTCCGCCCAGATATCGGCGGGCCCATTGACGAGAACGTCGGTGACTGCGTCATCTTGTAGCAGCCCGTCGAGCGGTCCGGCACCTGCGACCTCGGCCTGCGTCAGCTTGAGAAGTTCGAGAAGCTCGCGGTCGGAGACGAGGCCCTGGGTCTCGTCGCGGATCAGCTGCGCTATCTGCGCGACGTCCGCGTCCGTCCGCCCGTCGGCGAGCTTGCGGCGTACCCGATCGATCACCGCCGTCCGGTCGCCGTTCATGTAGGCGCCCCGGCCCGAGCGAGGCGTCGTGGTCGTCCGGTCGTGCGTGTCTCCTGCAGCCCGTCGATGAGCTCGAGGCAGTCACCGACGAACCGGTCTCCGGACCGCACGACCGGATCTCCGGACCGAATCCGGCGGTCGATGGCCCTGATCTCGCTGAGCCACCACACCGACGTCCCGTCCGGACAGTCGACGACCTCGAGGTAGACGTCGTCGGACAGGCACTGCCGGCCGGGCGCGCGAACCGCGACGGCCGACGGCACCTCCAGCTCGCGAAGGAAACGCAAGACCCCTCGCGTGGCCAACGCCCCGCGGATGTCCGCCGTACCCGCGACAACGACTTGGTCAAGCAGCGGACGCACCTCACGAATCGTGCCCGGCGCGGTCGGTATGTCGACGACCGTGAGCCCCGCGGCCTGGCGGGCACCAAGGAGTACGGCGCGACGCGCGCGATCGGGCACCTCGCACATCGGGCTGTCTCGGGCGAATCCCACGACCGCGATGTCGTCAACGGACGGCACCGCTTCGCGCAACGAGCCACCGCTGATCCGACCACTGATGTCGGCCAGCTCGTGCCACGACAGGCCCGACCAGTCCGCGGCGCCGAACTGCAGGTCATAGCCGCCACCAAAGCCGTTGAGGTCGATGATCATCGACGTACCGAATGCGGCGCTCGTTGCCACGGCCAGACCTGCGGCAAGCGTCGACGCGCCGCAGCCGCCGGACGCCCCGATGACACCGATGACCATCCCCTCGTCCGGTACGCCGCCACCGACCACACCAAGCCGGTCGACGAGCCACGGTTCGGATTCGTCCAGCAACACCACGTCCTCGACGCCTAGCGACACGCAGTGCTGCCAGACGGCCTGGTCGACCGAAGACTCGGCGAGTACCAGCACGTCGCCTCGCCGTACCGGGTCCTCCAGCATCACCAGTTCGGCATCCGCGGCGTTGATGAGTACGACGTCGGCCAGCCGCCATCGCACGCCACAGTCAGGCGCCGCCACCGCCTCCCACTCAAAGCCCGCGGCAACCACGATCCGGCGGGCGCGTTCGGACAACGCATCGGTCGCGCCGATATACAGCGCCGTGCGTGCGTGCCGTGTGGCCATGAGGTGCCTCCCGAGGTCGAGTTCGAACTGACCTTCTCGCACCTGGGGCACCTCGCGGTACGCCGAAAACACGATCTGTGGACGACACGCTGCCTGTGGATAACTGCGCACCGGCGTACTAACTGACCGCTCGTCGACGGCGCGGGCACCCATACCCGCAGCGGTTATTCAATATGCTGACGAGCGTGGCTCCTACTGTTAAATCCGCGAACGCCAAACAGGCTGCATTCTTCGACCTCGACAAGACGGTCATCGCCAAGTCGAGTGCCTTGGCGTTCGGCAAACAGTTCTTTGCCGGCGGGCTGATCAACCGGCGCGCCGTCCTTAAGGCCACGTACGCCCAACTGGTCTACATGAGTCCCGGCGCCGACGAGGACCAGATCGAGCGGATCCGCAAACACATCACCGCGATGGCCGCCGGCTGGGACGTAGAGCAAGTCCGCGCGATCGTCGCCGAGACGCTCCACGAGGTCGTCGACCCGCTCGTGTACGACGAAGCAACCGAACTGATCGCCGAGCACAAGGCTGCGGGAAGGCAGATTGTGATCGTTTCAAGCAGTGGCGCCGAAATGGTCGAACCTATCGGAAAAATGCTCGAGGCCGACCATGTGATCGCGACGACGATGGTGGTCGAAGACGGCAAATACACGGGCGACGTTGACTTTTATGCGTACGGCCCGCACAAGGCCACCGCGATGCGCACCCTGGCCGACCATCACGGCTACGACCTTGCGCAGTGCTACGCATACTCCGACTCGGCCACCGACCTGCCGATGCTCGATGCCGTCGGCCACCCCACGGTCGTCAACCCGGACAAGACGCTGCGGACGATCGCCGGACAAAAAGGCTGGCCGGTACTGACATTTCGACACGGCGTATCGCTGGGAGAACGATTCGGGCAGCTGTCAAAGCCCTCCAAGCCGGTCGTCGCAAGCACGGCCGTCGGAGTGGGTGCCGCGATCGCCGGCATCGCCTGGCTATCGTCGCGACGCCACACCAAGGCACACGACCCCGACAATTCGGCGTAGCCATGTCGGACAGCCAGGCCTGGTATGCCGTATTCGCGTGGTTGCTGGTCGCCGCGTGCGGCTATGCGGCGTTCATCTTTGGCCGGTTTGCGCGAGCATCATTCGAGCGCTATCCGCGCGGACACATTCCGACCCGCACCCGTGTCGGCGTGGCCATCTCCATAAACGGACCGCTGGTCGGCTTTGTAATCGGTCTGATTGCGGCGGCTATTACCGGCTACTGGTTGACCAGCGCGCTCGGCACTTTTGTCGGCATCGTCATCGTCACGGGACTCGGCCTCTACCTCGCGCCAAGATAGCTCGGCTATTCGCGCCACCAGCCGAGTTCGGTGACCCCGTCCTCGGCGTACACGTTCGTCAGTATCCACTCCAGCCGGTACGGCGACACCAAGTCATCCAACGCTTGTTCGGTCTGAAGTACGCCGACCCGCACCGGAATCGAGGCACTCAGATTCGGCGCGCGATCATCGATGACGACCTCGTCGACGGACGCGCCGTCAATATCCAACAGTTCCGACTCGACCGCCCGGCGTACCTCGGGGTCGTTCAGCACGTTGCCGAAGATCTGCACACCGAAGAAGTTGCCACGCACGAGCACCGTGGAGTCGGTGCCCTGGATCCGCACGATATCGGACTTGGCCATATCGTCGGCCAGCATCGGCGTCACGGCAAGCCGATAGTCATCGTCCCCAAGCTCGAGCGCCTCCACATCTTCGGTGAGCATGTCCTCGTCGCCGTACGTCACCACATGCAATGTCACCTGCCGAAACGCCTTAGCGTCCGCACCGATACCGACCCATCCCACTCGCGGGTCGCGGTCGCCTCGCTTGTGCACGCCGCCGCAACAAACCCCAAGCTCGGTGCTGCTGGCAAGGTTGACGCCATCTCGCCAACGCGACTGGTGCCCGTCGCGTACGGCGCAGTAACGCGCGACATCCTCAAACGTGTCACGAAGCAGGTCGATCGCTTCGCACTGCAGCGACCCCTCCCGCAGTTCGATCCAGTCAAGTCGATCGAGGTCGTCGTACCTCAGCACGCCGTCGCGGTATCGGTCGTAACGGCCGTACTCCCGCAGATCTCCGAGTAGGTCGTCCCCGATTGTGCTGCGAATCAGGTCCCTCGCATCACCGAAGAAGAGCGCCGACATACCTGCCGATACGCCTACGCCCGGAAGCAGCGCCCAGTTGGCCATCGCGTCATCACCACTAGCCACGAAGGACTGACTCGCAGATCGCCAGCCCTTCGACAGCACCCGCCGACATTGCCGCGCAGCAGTGCACTAACCATGTGGCGACGCCGTCCGGCGTACCGGTCTGGTACGCCGCAAGCGCTGCCGCGTAAGCCTTTTCGTCGTCGGCGTAGCCAACCTCGGGTACGGCGAGCGACTTGGGGTCGACGCCGGTGGAAACCAGCACGATACGCGCCGCTGCGCGCGCGACCACGCCGTTGAGCTGCGCGAAGGGCTGCAGCGCAAGGATTTCGCCGTGCACGACGGCCGCGACGACGACACCGGGCACATCCCTGGAACGCTTCATCCGGACCGTCTCAACCAGCTGCTGCAGTCGTACCGAAACTCCGGGCCTGCTGGATGCCCGCCCGAGGTCGTCCGGGTCGGCGACACCCGCGGCAGCCTGCAAGTGAAGTGCCGCGAGCGCCTGCAGGGGGGCGTGTTCCCACACGTCGGTCTGCCGGCCGACCGCGCCGGACACTCGAAGGCAACCGGTCAGTACCGGGTCCTCGATAGCGCCGGCCCGGACAGCCTCCAACTGGTAGCTCGCGTCCTCAAGTGCGGCCGACGAACGCGCCCCACGCAGCAGTGACTCGGCACTCACCTCGGCGGATTTCTTGCGCAAGACACGGTGCCCGAGCAGGCGATCGACGTCGGCGCGAGACTGCAACGCGGCGTCACGCACGCCCGGCAGGTCCATGAGGGGTGCGAGCGGATCAGCGGTTTCAGTATTAACAGGCACGTGCTCAAGGGTAGGGCGAACCGAGCGTCCAGGCACGAGCACCCGGCAGACATCAGGTCGCGAAGTCATTACACTGCCCTGCATGGCAGATAACCAGAAGCCCGAATTCGACATTCCCAACGACAATCCACCTACTGACCTCCTCCTTGAGGACCTTTCGGTCGGCGACGGCGCCGAAGCGCAGGCCGGCAGCACCGTTGAAGCCCATTACGTCGGCAAGGCCTGGTCCACTGGCCAGCAGTTCGACGCGAGCTGGGACCGCGGCTCCACCCTCGATTTCCCGCTCGGCGCCGGACGCGTCATCCAGGGCTGGGACCAAGGAATCGTCGGCATGAAGGTCGGAGGCCGCCGCAAGATCACCATCCCGCCGCATCTCGGTTACGGCGAGTACGGCGCTCCCGGCGCCATTGCGCCCAACGAGACTCTCGTGTTCGTCGTCGACCTGATGGGCGTCCGCTAGTCCGTCAAAAGTGTTCTCTGGTCGCGAACGGCGGTCGACCCGCGTGAAACCTGCTCTACAGTCGGGACATCCGCATCGCCGAGGCTAGGAACCGTCATGGAGCAGTCCGCGAAGATCATTCAGTTCCCGACTCGCCCCGGCGTACTGCCCGAGGCCGAGCCCGAGAACGCACCGGCACCGCTGATGCGTGAGGTGGTCGGCACGGTGTTGCGCAAACGCCGTCTCGAACAACAGCGCACGCTCAAAGAGGTCGCCGCCGACGCCGCGATGTCGACGCAGTACCTCTCCGAGGTCGAGCGCGGGCGCAAGGAGGTCTCCTCGGAACTGCTCGCCACCATCTCGGCGGCGCTCGGCTTGCGGATGGTCGAGCTCAGCCGCCAGATCCACACGTCGTTCCAGCGCTCGGTCGGTTCGTCGTACGACGCTAAGCTTCTGGCCGCATAGCTTGTGGCTGCACAGCGTTTGGCTGCGTAACGTCTGGCTGCGCGCTCCCGGCTTGTGGCATAGAACGTCCACTTGTGTCACCGACCTCGGTGACACAAGTGGACGCTTGGTGACACAAGGGCGTGCGACAAGCGGACGGCCCTACGGTCACACGGACTGGGTTAGTCGCGGATGGTGATCACTCGGTCGGCGAGCCCGTAGTCGACCGCCTCCTGGGCGCCGAAGATCTTGTCGCGGGCGGTATCCACGCGCAACGTATCGACGGACTGGCCAGTGTGCCGGCTGAGCACTTCTTCGGTTTCCCGACGAATCCGCATGATCTCCTCGGCCTGGATGGACAGATCCGACAGCGAGCCCTCGGCACCACCGGACGGCTGGTGCAGCAACACCCGCGAGTGCGCGAGCACCGAGCGCTTCCCCGGCGCACCCGCGGCCAGCAGTACCGCCGCGGCCGACGCCGCCTGGCCGATACAGAACGTCGACACATCCGGCTTGACGAACTGCATCGTGTCGTAGATGGCCATCAGTGCGCTCGACGAGCCGCCGGGCGAGTTGATATAGAGGTTGATCTCCTGGTCGGCGCTGTCAGCCTCGAGGTGAAACAGTTGCGCGATGACGACATTGGCGACACCGTCGTCGATCTCGGTGCCGAGGAAGATGACCCGTTCGGACAGCAGCCGGCTGAATACGTCGTAGGCCCGCTCACCGCCGGCGACCTTCTCGACGACCGTTGGAATCGTGTACTGGCTCATTGCTTACAGCCCCGCCCTTGCTGGTTCGGGTCGTACGTCGGCCAGCGACGACACGACGTGGTCGACGATGCCGTACTGGCGGGCTTGTTCGGCGGTAAACCACCGATCCCGGTCGGCATCGGCCTCGATCGTCGCAATGTCCTGCCCGGTGTGCTCCGACAACAGCCTAAACATCAGATCCTTGGTGTACTTGATGTTTTCGGCTTGAATTGCGATATCCATCGCGGTCCCGCCGATCCCTGCCGAGCCTTGATGCATCATCACCCGCGTGTGCGGCAGGCTGTAGCGCTTGCCCGGAGTGCCCACGGTCAGCAGGAACTGGCCCATGCTCGCGGCCAGACCCATACCGAGCGTGCTCACGTCGTTAGGGATCGCGCGCATCGTGTCGTAAATGGCCAGCCCGGCGCTGACCGAACCGCCCGGTGAGTTGATGTAAAGGCTGATGTCGCGCCGCGCGTTCTCCGCGGAGAGCAACAGCAGCTGCGCGCAGATTCGGTTGGCGACGGCGTCGTCGACCGCCGTACCCAGCACGATGATCCGCTGATCCAGCAGCCGTCCGGAGAGCGTGTCGTCGAAGCCGGCTGGTCTGGCCTGTTCGGAGTTCTCGATGGTCATGTCCGTCCCTTTCTTGGTACGCCGCGACAGAACGCATCGCGGTTCGATCCCACGGTCGTCCGTGACGCTGCGCGGCGCCATCGAATCTGCCGACGGCAGATCTGCTCGGAGCAGAACGGCGACGGTGACCGGCTGTGGAACCGCACCAGGGTCGACGCGCCTTTCGGTCCCTACTAGATTGGGAATCAGTTCAGCAGTCCAGTGACGACACACGCGGGAGTGACTCAATGCCAGAAAACCCAGCAATCGATAACCTGCTCAACGAAACCCGCCGGTTCCCGCCGTCGAAGGACTTCGCTGCCAACGCAAATGTGACCGAGGAGGCGTACGCCGAGGCCGACGCCGACTTCGAGGCTTTCTGGGCCAAGCAGGCGCGACGGCTGACCTGGGAGACCGAGCCGACCCAAAACCTCGACTGGTCCAACCCGCCGTTCGCGAAGTGGTTTGCCGACGGCAAGCTCAACGCGGCGTACAACTGCGTGGATCGGCACGTCGAGGCCGGCAAGGGCGACAAGGTCGCCTACTACTTCGAGGGCGAGCCGGGTGACACTCGCACGATCACCTACGCAGATCTCAAGGACGAGATCAGCCGTGGCGCTAATGCGCTCATCGAGCTCGGCGTCAAGGCCGGCGACACAGTCGCGATCTACATGCCGATGATCCCGGAGACCATCTTCGCGATGCTGTCGTGTGCTCGGATCGGCGCCATCCATACCGTGGTCTTCGGCGGCTTCTCCGCCGACGCACTGTCGACCCGTATCCAGGACTGCAACGCGAAGGTCGTGGTTACCGCTGACGGCGGCTACCGTCGTGGCGCACCGAGCGCCCTCAAGCCCGCGGTTGACAAGGCACTCGAGTCTTGCCCCGACGTGCACACCGTGCTTGTGGTCGAGCGCACCAAGCAGGACACCCACATGCAGGACGGCCGGGACAAGTGGTGGCACGACTACGTCGGCAAGCAGTCCAGTGAGCACACTCCAGAGGCGTTCGACGCCGAGCATCCGCTCTACGTCATGTACACCTCGGGCACCACGGGCAAGCCGAAGGGCATCTTGCACACGACGGGCGGCTACCTCGTCGGCTGCGCCTACACGCACTGGGCGCTGTTCGACCTCAAGGCCGACACCGACATCTTCTGGACAGCCGCAGACGTCGGCTGGGTGACCGGCCACTCCTACATCGTCTACGGACCGCTCGCCAACGGCACCACATCGGTGATGTACGAAGGCACTCCCGAGACCCCGCATCGCGGTCGTTGGTGGGAAATCGTCCAGAAATACAAAGTGACGATCCTGTACTGCGCGCCGACAGTCATCCGCACGTTCATGAAGTGGGGCGAGGAGGTACCGGCGCGGTTCGATCTGACCAGCCTGCGGCTGATCGGTAGCGTCGGCGAACCGATCAACCCGGAGGCCTGGATCTGGTATCGCCGGGTCATTGGCGCGGACCGTACGCCGGTCGTCGATACCTGGTGGCAGACCGAGACCGGATCCAGCATGATCGCCCCGCTACCTGGCGTGACCGCCGCGAAGCCAGGTAGCGCGATGCGCGCCATACCAGGCATTTTCACCGACGTCGTCGATGACACCGGCAAGTCGGTTCCGAACGGATCCGGCGGCTACCTTGTCGTCACCAAACCGTGGCCATCGATGCTGCGCACGGTGTACGGCGACGATCAGCGCTACGTCGACACCTACTGGTCGCGCTTCAAGGACGTCTACTTCGCCGGCGACGGGGCGAAGAAGGACGGTGACGGCGACGTGTGGGTCCTTGGCCGCGTCGACGATGTCATGAACGTGTCCGGTCACCGCATGTCCACCACGGAGATCGAGTCCGCGCTCGTGTCGCACGTGAAGGTGGCTGAGGCTGCTGTCGTCGGCGCTACCGATGCGGACACCGGGCAGGCCATTGTGGCATTTGTGATTCTGCGCGGCGAGCTGCCCGAAGAGGAGCAGGGACCTGAGCTGATCACCGAGCTGCGCAACCATGTCTCCACCCAGATCGGCCCGATCGCGAAACCGCGGCAGATCATGGTCGTGCAGGAGCTGCCGAAGACGCGTTCGGGCAAGATCATGCGTCGCCTGCTGCGCGACATCGCCGAAAAGCGCGAGATCGGCGACGTCACGACGCTTGCCGACTCCACCGTGATGGATCTGATCCAGGAAAACCTCGCGAAGTCGACGGCCACCGATGACTAGCCGCACGCCGACCCTGAGGAGTCGAGCAGCCTGAGCCGCCGTACCAAAAACAAAAAGCGCCGCCGGATCAAAGAACGACGGGTACGGCTAGCCGAGTCCCGACACGACAACCGCGCTACTCGGCTGGCCCGTCGCGCAGTCGCGCGGGACCGGTCGATGACCCGGCAGGCCTTCGACGATGCCGTGCAGTACCTCCGCACGGAGACCATCGGTGGGCTCGTCATGCTCGGCGCCGCCGTGCTGGCTCTGATCATCGCCAACACGCCCTGGCGGTCGGCGTACCACTCGATCCTGGGGACCGAGATCGGACCGGCCGCGCTGCACCTGGACCTCACCGTCTCGGAATGGATTTCCGACGGGCTTCTGGCGATCTTCTTCTTTGTCGTCGGCTTGGAGCTGAAGCGTGAGTTGGTCATCGGGCAGCTGCGCAGCGTCAAACGCGCAATGCTTCCGGTCTTCGCAGCGTTCGGCGGGATGCTGGTGCCCGCGCTCATCGCGTTCTCGATCTCGCACGGAGCGCCCGGCGCTGAGAAGGCGTGGGCAGTCCCCCTAGCGACCGACATCGCCTTCGCAGTCGCGGTTCTGGCGATCATCGCGTCCAACCTGCCCAGCGGTGTCCGGGTGTTTCTGCTCAGCGTGGCCGTCGTCGACGACCTGGGCGCCATCATCGTGATCGCGACCGTATTCACCACTGGCGTCAGCTTCCTCAGCCTCGGAATCGCGGCGGTGCTCCTAGTCGGGTACGCCGCACTGCAGAAGCTACGTTTCCAGGGCGCGCTGACCGCGATTCTCTATATACCGCTGGGACTCGCCGTGTGGTACTTCGTGCACAACAGCGGTATCCATGCCACGATCGCCGCTGTCGCGCTCGGGCTGCTCACCCGCGTCAAGGGCGACCCGGGCGAGGAGGATCCCCCCGCCGTACGGATCGAACATCTCGTCCAGCCCTTCTCATCTGGATTTGTTGTACCGATCTTCGCGCTCGGCGCGGCCGGGGTGACTCTCAGCGGCGGGGACCTGGCGCGCTTGTTCACCGATCCGGTGGCCATCGCCATCATGGTGGGGCTCGTCTTCGGCAAGCCGATCGGCGTGTTCCTAGGATCGTTCGTGTCCGTCAAGGCCCGCCTCGCGGCGTTACCCCGCAATCTGGACTGGTCGGACATCGCATCTGTGGGCTTGATCGCGGGCATCGGGTTCACCGTTTCCCTACTGATCGCGGAGTTGGCGTTCGACGACGAGGCGCATATCGCCGTCGCAAAGACCGCCGTCCTGCTCGCGTCCGCGATAGCCTCGGTGATAGGTGCCGTCGTACTGAGGTTCCGGTCTCGTCGATACGCGCACATGGCGGACGAGACTGGGTCTGACTAACGTCCGTGACGACACCTGAGAAGATAGACATCCATACCGAACGCCGAGGAGACTCCATGACGATCCCCGATACCCGCTACGCCGCTGTGGAGGAGACCGAAGTCGCCCACCCATCGGTCGGCACACTCGTCAAAGAGGCATCCGATCACCTGTCGACGTTGGTACGTTCGGAAGTCGAGCTCGCCAAGACCGAAGTCAAGGCGGAGGTCAAGAAGGCAGCCACGGGCAGCATCTCGCTCATCGTCGCCGGTGTACTGGTTCTCGTCGCGCTACCGTTCATCTTCGTAACCCTCGCCGAGGTGCTCATCCTGATCGGCCTGCCTCGCTGGGCTGGCTATGCCTGCATCGTCGGGTTCTTCTTCGTCCTTGCGGCGCTGTTTGGCCTCATCGGGTTGCGCAAGATCAAGAAGATCAAAAAACCAGAACGCACCGTGAGCTCGATGAAGAAGAACTCCGAGATCGCGCGCGCCTTCAAGAAGCCCGAAAAGGCAGCCTAAGCTCGCCGTAGCACAGCAACCGCTTAACGTCACTCATGTCCGGTAACGGCACGAGCCGCATCCTGGCAGACGGTCCCTGGACCCATCGCGAGATCTCCGCCAACGGCATTCGCCTGCATATTGCCGAAGCCGGCAAAGGCCCGCTCGTCGTACTGCTGCATGGGTTTCCACAGAACTGGTGGATGTGGCGGCACCTCATCCCGCGGCTTGCCGATGCCGGCTACCACGTGGTGGCGCCGGACCTGCGTGGCTTCGGCGCGAGTGACAAACCGCCGCGCAGCTACGACCTGATGACCGTGTCCGGTGACGTCGGGGGCCTGATCCGGGCGCTCGGCGCCCGCGAGGCGACCGTGATCGGTCACGACATCGGCGGCCTCGTCGCCTGGACTACGGCGGCGCTACATCCGGGCGTCGTACGCGGGCTCGGCGCGGTCAGCGCTCCGCATCCGCGCCGACTACGCCGCGAGCTGATTTCCAGCAATGCGCAGCGCCGGGCGCTCGCGCACGCTTTTGCCTATCAGCTTCCTCGGGTGCCGGAGTCCCAGTTGACGAGCGACAACGGCGCCGAGGTTCGCGAGATCATGCGCAAGTGGACCGGGCCGGATTGGGCTCATACGACCGACTTCGCTTACGCCACCGAGGTTTATCGCCAGGCGATGTGCGTGCCTCAGGCGGCGTACGGCGCGGCCGAGTACTTCCGCTGGATGATGCGCTCGCTGGCCCGACCGGACGGCGCGCGGTTCGCGAAGTCGTTGGCGGTGCGGATCGACGTACCGGTGTTGCAGTTGCAGGGTTGGCTCGACCCGGTGCTGTTGCCGCAGACATCGGACGGCTCATCGGCGTACGTCGCCGGACCGTACGAGTCGCACTATTTCGACAACCTGGGGCACTTCCTGCCAGAAGAGGACCCCGAAACGGTTGGCGCTCTGATCGAGGAGTGGCTGCTCACTCTCTAATCTCACGACCACGCTGTACGGCGCGTCTACTCTCTGATACCCGCAGTCGAACGTTAGGGGACCGACCGTGAGCCGAGAGACTATGACGGACATTGCCAGCCGCGTGGACGGCCAGGACTGGCGCGCGCTGACGACCGAATTGGACCACGCCGGTAGCGCCCTGACCGGCCCCATAATGACGCCGGCCGAATGCGCCCAGATCATCGAGATGTACGACGAGGACGCCCGCTTCCGCAGCACCATCGACATGGAGCGCTATCGGTTTGGCAAGGGCGAATACCGTTACTTCGATAACCCCGTGCCCGACCTCATCGACCGGCTACGGCACGCGTTCTACCCGCGTCTGCTGCCGATCGCGCAGGACTGGGCCGCGAAGCTGGGCAAGGATGCGCCGTGGCCCGCGTCGTACGACGAGTGGCTAGGTCAGTGCCACGCGGCCGGCCAGACCAAGCCGACACCGATCTTGCTCAAGTACGGCGAGGGCGACTGGAACGCCATGCATCGCGATATCTACGGCGAGCTCGTCTTCCCGATGCAGGTCGTGATCGGGCTTAACCGGCCCGGCGAAGATTTCACCGGAGGCGAGTTCATGATGCTCGAGCAACGGCCCCGCGCGCAGTCCCGCGGCATCTGCCGCGTCCTGGAGCAAGGTCACGGGCTGATCTTCACCACTCGTGAACGGCCGGTCTTGGCCAAGCGTGGCTGGGTCCTCGGCCCGATGCGACACGGCGTCAACGAGGTGCGGTCCGGCGTACGGCACACCCTCGGGCTCGTGTTGCACGACGCGGCCTGAGCCCGCCGCCGATGCCGGCGGGTCGGGCCTAGCCGGCGCAGGAGCCGGTGTCGACCTGCTTCGTCGCCTTCGCACCCGTGGTAAGCGCGTCCGAGACCTGATTTTGCGTCAGCGCGTACCCCACCTCGCTGTTGTCTGTCGCGGAGGCGAACACCACGCCGAGCACGGACCCGTCCGGCGCGAGCAGCGGCCCGCCGGAGTTGCCCTTGATCACGTGCGCCTTGAGTGCGTAGACGTCGCGGACTACGGTGCCGGTGTCCCGGAAGTTGGGGCCGCTGATCTCACCACTTGTGCGGATCTTGGCCGCCTGCGCCTGGTACGGACCACCGCCGGGATAGCCGGCCACCACCGCATCATCGTCGGAGGCGGCACGTTTGGGATTGATCGGCAGTGTCGGCAGCGTAAGACCGGGGACCTTGAGTACCGCGACGTCGGTCTGCTCGTCGTTGTAGACCACGGTCGCGTCCCGTACGCCGTTGATCGTCTGCACTTCGACCGACGAGGTACCCGCGACCACGTGCGAGTTGGTCAGCACCCGCTCGGGCGCAAACACGAAGCCGGAGCCGTCAATGATCCGCGAGCACTGGTCGGCCGTTGCCTGCACCTTGACTACCGACTTGCCGGCCTGCACTATCGCCGGTGTGCTGGGCAGCCCCGCCTTGGGCGGACCGACCTCGACGGCGGTCGACTGCGTCAGAGGTCCGAGCACGTCGGGTAGGCCCTGGCTGGAAATCGACTGTTTGATCGATGCATAGAGGTCGCGCGCCGAGTTGGGTACGGCGTCATCAATCAGCGGCAGAAGTTTCGAGGACTTGATCGCGGCAGATACTTGCGGAGATGTCGATACTGCCAGCGGAAGCGCGACCACCCAGCACAGCAGGACCGCGATGGTTGCCGAAACCAGGCCACCGAGCACCCGGTCCACGCGTCTGGCCGAACTCCACCGCACCCTCTTCTTGATTCGCGTGCCGACGAAGTTGGCGATCGCCTGACCGCCGAGCGCGAAAAGCACCAGCACGGCGACGACGACTCCGATACGGGTCGCGACCGTGTCGATCCGGTTGCCGATAAACACGGCCAGCCGGATACCGACCACCAGGCCGACGACAAATCCGACAAACGAGGACACCGACTGGATAAGCCCATGGTGATAGCCGAGTGCTGCGAAGCACACGACGAGGAGTACGACGATGACGTCGGCGATCATGCGGGGTCGCTCATGCAGTGACGATCATGCGGTAACGATCAGAGTGCCTTTTTGACCAAGCGACTCGTGGAACGTGCAGACAAACGGGAAGTCACCGGGCGTCACATCGAAGGTTATCGACTTGCTCGTCTTGGGCGCGAGGTAGGGGATCTCTGCGGTCGGCCCGCCCGGCTTGAACACGAGGTTGTGGGTGGCCGCCGTCGCCTTGTTGACCAACGTCAGTTTGATCGTGCCGGGCTGGGCCTTGATGGTGGACGGCACGAATCGGTAGTTGTCGCTCGCATCGATCTCGACCTCCTGTACGCCGGACGCGTTGGGCTTGAGGGTAACGGTGTCCTTCTGCGGCTGCGCCTTCTTGTTTTCCTCATCGACCGACTTTTGGGCGGCTCCTGTGCAGGCTGCCAGTCCCAACACCGCCGCCCCGAGCCCGACGGCGAGCACGCCTCGGCGACCCATCTGCCGTTCGAAGATTGGCAGAGTCTCAGGTGATTCGGTCATCTCATGTACCTCTCCGGCAGAAGCCGCTCGGTTGTCTCGTCCCAGGCCGAGGCAAATCCGCCCAGATCCAAGAGCCTGTCTAGTACGCCGGCGGTGAAACCCCAGATAAACAGTCCATCGACCTCAAAGGCGGGGCCCCGGTAGCCCATCGGGTGGGTGACGGTGAAGCGGTGCGCCGGGTCGACGAGCGCACTGATCGGGACGCGTTCGACGCGCGCGACCTCGGCCGGTTCACGCACGTGCACCTCGTAGTCGCCGTCGGCCCAGGCCAGCACCGGTACGACGGCAAACCCGCTGCGCGGGATGTAGAGATCGGGCATCACCGAAAGCGGATGGACGGCGGTCGGGTCGAGCCCGACCTCCTCCTCCGCCTCGCGCAGTGCCGTGCCGATCGACCCGCCGTCGCCCGGGTCGGTCGAACCACCCGGGAAGCTGACCTGTCCACGATGGTTACGCATGGTGCTCGACCGCTGCGTCAGCAGTACGTCGGGCCCGGCGGCCGACTCCCCCACGAGGACGAGCACCGCCGCTTCACGCGAGCCTGTCTCCGGCGGCCCCGATCGCATCAGGTCATCGCGGGTGCTGGTCCTGAGCTTGTCGACCAGCGGTGCGAGGAAGTCCGGCGCCCGTTCGGGTTCGGGTTTACGCAGCGGGCTGGGTGCACTCACTGAACATCCACTCCCAGGTCCTTCTTGACGGTCTCGCGCAGCTCGGCGGCATCTTTGAACGGGCCGACGTGGGTCGCAACAATCTTGCCCTTCGCGTCGATCAGAATCGAGTTGGGTAGCCCCATCAGCCCGGTCTTCTTCACGACCTGCCCAGAGGTGTCAAGGACGTTGGGAAAGGTGACGCTTTCGTCGGCCACGAACGACGTCGCCGCGCTGCGGGTATCACTGGTGACGACGCCGAGCACCTGCACCTTGCCGGCAGCCGCCGTGTAGAACTGCTCCAAGATCGGCATCTCGGTGCGGCACGGGGCGCACCACGCCGCCCAGAAGTTGACCACGGTAGGAACGCCAGGGGCGCCGTTCAGCTTCAGCTTCTTGTCCGCGGTGAGACACACCAGCGTGACATCCGGAAGGCGTTTGTCCGCCGCGACGGAACTATCTGGCGCACCGAACTCGGCCGGGCACAGGCTCGGATCGCCGGTCGCCGGCTCACTGGGCGCTGCCGCGGTGCCGCTCGGTGTGGGTTCGTCGGCCGAATTTGCAGTCGACGGGGCGCATCCGGTGACGGCGACGAGCGCGCAACCCAGCGCGATGAGCAGCTTCCTCATGATGGTTTGAGGGTACGTCGAACCGTCAACGGAAGTCAGCGGCGGTCTTGACCAGGCGTGATGCGACTTCGGGCTCGGTCGGGCCTTCGCCGTACGACGGGCACATCGCGGCCAATGTGCACGCGCCGCAGGCCGGCTTGCGGGCGTGGCAGACCCGGCGGCCATGAAAGATGATCCGGTGGCTGACGATCGTCCAGTCTTTCTTGTCGATCAGATCGCCGACCGCGTGCTCGACCTTGACGGGGTCTTCCAGTTCGGTCCACCCCCAGCGGCGTACGAGCCGCCCGAAATGCGTGTCGACCGTGAGGCCCGGGATATCAAATGCGTTGCCGAGGATGACGTTGGCGGTCTTGCGGCCGATTCCCGGCAGCCTGACCAGGGCATCCAGCCGCGGCGGCACCTGGCCGTCGTACTCCTCGACCAGCTGTTGGCCCAGGTTGATCAGCGAGCTCGTCTTGTTGCGGAAGAAACCCGTCGAGCGGATCATCTCCTCGAGTTCGGCACGGTTTGCGCCCGCGTACGCCGCCGCATCGGGATAGGCCTTGAACAGCGCCGGGGTGACCATGTTGACCCGCTTGTCGGTGCATTGCGCCGACAGGATGGTGGCCACCGCGAGCTCGAGTGGCGTCGTGAAATCAAGCTCGCAGTGCGCGTCCGGATAGACCTCCCCGAGTTCACGGGCCATTGCGCGCGCGCGTCGTTTGCGTCCAAGGGCTGTCTCGGTGTCCCAATTTCGCCTGGTCTTCCTCACCGGTTTGCTCGTCGCACTGCCGTCCCCACTAAGCTTCGCCATGCTTCTTAGCCTAAGCGCAGCCGCCGACAGTTTGGCGACCGTACCTACGGCGTCGACGACCTGCGCATATGATGGTGAGTTGAGTTCGTCGGGCGCGTTTCGGCCAAGCCTGTTGTCGTAATTCCACGGCGTACGGCAAGATATGGGGAGAGGTTCGTCATATCGATGTCAAGCTCCGTTTGCTCGACGTTCCGACAGACATGAATACGCGACTGAAAGGGCACACGATGGCCGCATTGCTCGTCGTGCTTTTCCCTATCGCCGTACTGCTTTTCCTGCTCGGGATGGAGCGTGTCGAAGCGCCCCTACGCCGGGGCAATGACACCGATGACGTCGAGCGGTTCCTGGACTCCGCCAAGCAGGAAGATGTCGACGCGATCATCTCCGGCGGCCTCCGCAAGGCAATGGAGCGCTGGCGATCGCGTCGATTCGGCGGCCTGTTGCCGCGCAACGGTCGCCGAGGGCGCAAAGCGGCCAGACGTAGCCGTGACATTGTCAAGCCTGAGCCCGCCGTACTCGGAGGCTCGAGCACCGACAGCTCGGAGCCGGAGGACGGCCAATCTGGCGAGACCGCCGACACGAGCAAGTAACAACTTTCAACTAACCGCAGCAGCGACTAAATTAAGATCCAGGTCACCAGGCCTGACGATCAGGAGGAACACGTGGACGAGGTACTTCAGCGCGCCGGACTATTCCAAGGCGTCGACGAGGAAGCATCGGAGGCGCTGGCGCGATCATTCGAATTCCTCGATCTCGCCCGTGGTGCCGTCATCTTTAAGGAAGGCGAGCAGGGCGACAGCCTTTATATCGTGCTCGCCGGCAAGGTCAAGATCGGACGCAAGTCCGCCGACGGCCGCGAAAACCTGCTCGCCGTGATGGGCCCGTCCGACCAGTTCGGCGAGTTGTCGCTGTTCGATCCGGGCCCCCGTACCTCGACCGCGTCGGCGCTGACCGACGTACGGGTCGCGCGGCTGCCCAAGTCCGCCCTGCGCCCCTGGCTCACCGACCGCCCCGACCTTGCCGAACGCCTGCTTCGCGTGATCGCGCGGCGGCTGCGGCGTACCAACAACATCGTCGCTGACCTGATCTTCACCGACGTACCCGGCCGTGTCGCCAAGGCGTTGCTGAGCCTGTCGAAGCAGTTCGGTCAGCAGGAAGGTGACAACCTGCGTGTCACCCACGACCTGACCCAGGAAGAGCTGGCCCAGCTGGTCGGCGCTTCCCGAGAGACCGTCAACAAGGCACTCGCGGACTTCGCGCAGCGCTCGTGGCTGCGCCTCGAGGGCAAGAGCGTCATCATCCTGGATGCCGAGCGTCTGGCCCGCCGCGCCCGCTAGCCCTGAATCGCCTCCCAAGGTCGGATTTGGTCGCATACACCCGACCAAATCCGACCTTGGAGCGTTAATCGGGGTTTCCACAGGCGGGCGTGTCGTCCACAGTTCGCCTCCCGCGCCAGTCGCGTAGGTACGCCGGGCGCTCATTCTCGGCTCTATGCATGAACGCAAGGCGATCCCGAAATCGCTCATGGACCTCGGCCGTGCCCAAAGTGGCATCGTCACGACCACCCAGATCACCCAAACGGGACTGAGTCGGCACACCGTGCGGCGTCTTGTCGATGACCGCATCTGGACGAAGCTGGACCGTGGCTTATATCTCCTGCACAGTGGCGCGCCATCTTGGCTCTCCTACGTGCACGCCGGCCTCGCACTCGCCGGGCCCGATTCCTACACGACGACCGATACGGCCGCTGCCCTGCACGGGCTGACCACCCAACGGCAGCTACCTATTCATGTCGCCATCTCGGACCGTCGCGGGGTGCAGAGTCGTGCGTGGCTGCAAATTCACCGACCGACCCAGTTGCCATCCAGGCTTGTGCACAGCGGGCCAGCGCGACCACCGATCCACGACGTCGTACTGGACATGTGCGCCGCGAGTACGCCGGGCGATGTCGCCGGCTGGATCTACGACGCGGTCGGCAGCTCTAAAACGACGCCAGCGATCCTGCTCGCGACGCTCGGCGAACGCGGACGCATCGCCAACCGCGACTTGATCTACTCAACCCTGCTTGACGTGCGCGACGGCATCAACAGCCACCTCGAATACGACTTCCTACACCGAGTCGAAAGACCGCATGGGCTGCCGCCGATGACGCGTCAGTTCGTCGTACCGGAAACCGGAAGACGCGCGGACGGCGCTTACGAGGAGTTCCGGCTACTGATCGAACTCGACGGCGAGCAGTGGCACACCGGACAACAAGTGTTCCGAGACCGCGAACGCGACAACCGACACTCCGCGATCGGCTGGCGATCGATGCGCTTCGGCCGCCGCGACATACACGGCAACCCGTGCGGAGTTGCGC
The DNA here is from genome assembly GCF_003003235.1 of Antricoccus suffuscus. NCBI lineage: Bacteria > Bacillati > Actinomycetota > Actinomycetes > Geodermatophilales > Antricoccaceae > Antricoccus > Antricoccus suffuscus. The sequence continues at coordinate 151,444 of NZ_PVUE01000003.1, read as the reverse complement.
GCGACGTGGCGACTGATATCGGCTCAGGCGGTTGGGCCGGAAAAATGAAGCGCTGTGCCCGCTGCCCTTAAACCCCGCTCTCGCGGTCGGATTTGGTCGCATACACCCGACCAAATCCGACCTTGGAGCACTATTGACTGGAGTCGAGATCTAGGCCGGTGCCGGGTGGGGTGTGTTCGTCAGGGACGGGTTCGTACGACGTACGAATCCGTAGCTCACCACCCCACAGCTCGCTCGGCAGGTCGTCCGGGTTGTCGAACGCGCCGCCGGTGCGCACCTTGGCCGAGGCCTCGTTGATCGGCAGCGCAAACACCCAGGCCTGCGCGAGTTCCTTGCGCGAGGGTGCCCGTACGACGGCCGACCGGCCCGGCACCTGCTTCTCCAGCAGCGCCACGAACATCTCCCGCTTGACGTCCTCGTCATCGACGTACGCCGGAGTGCCGAACAGTACGACGGAGCGGTAGTTCATCGAGTGCATCCGTACCGATCGGGCGAGGACGAGCCCGTCGATGGTGGTGACGCCGAGGCATACCTCGATCCCCGACTGCAATCGCTGGCCGAGCGGCGAACCGGCCGCGCAGTGGATATACACCGCGTCACCGCGGCGTACGAACATCATCGGGATCAGCCGTGGCAACCCGTCGTGAGCCATCGCGAGGTGGCTGATCAGGCCCGCGTCGAGCGCGTCGTCGATCGTTGCCCGGTCGTAGTGCCCACGACCCGGATAACGGGTGACCGCCGTACGTTCGCTTGGTGCGGCATCGGCAGACGAGCTCATACCCGCACCTCGGCGTAGCGCGATCGCTGCTGCGCCAGCTGGTCACGGTACGACGCGACGTTGCGCAGCTTGATGCCCTCGTAGCCGCGTACGACGTCGGGCAGTCGTGCGATCTGCACGGCGATCCCCACGTTGGCCACGTCAAGCGTCGGCAGCAGGCCGGCGATCACGACTCGGTACTCCTCGATCAGCTCGCGTTCGACTTGCCTTACTTCGGCCTTGCCAAAGGGATCGAGTCGGGTGCCACGGACTTTGCGCATCGCATACAGTGCCCGGAACATCTGCTTTCCCGCGGCCTGCGGGATGGCGATCTTGTTTTCCATCCCGAGTGCCCGCAGCATCGGCGGGTGCAGTCGGTAGGAGTACGTCGCCGCGTCGCCGAACTGCGTCTTGATGTCGTCCGCGAGCTGCGGGTCGAGACTGAGCCGGGCGACCTCGTATTCGTCCTTGTAGGCCATCAGCTTGAACAGGTATTTCGCGACCGACTCGGTCAACTCGGTCGACCCGAGCGGCGCCTCGGCGGCCCGCACCTGCTCGACGAACGACGCGTAGGACTTCGCATACTTCTTGTCCTGGTACGCCGTTAACTCTCCCGCCCGCAGCGCGACCAGCCGTTCCAACTCGGACCCGGCGACCGCGCGCACCACGCGGCCGACGGCAACCCCGACGTTGCTCGGCGCTTCGACCGCCGGAGCGGGCGCTTCGACGCCGAGGCCGTCGATGGCGGCGTACACCGCCGCGGGGTCGCTGATGATCTGGCGGCCGCGCCGGAACGCCTGGACATTGGCATCCACCGCGACGCCGTTGAGTGTGATCGCCTCCTCGATGCTGGCGGCCGGGATCGGCAGCGCGCCGGCCTGGTACGCCGCCCCGACGAGAAACATGTTGGCGTACTGGTCGTCGCTGAATAGTCCGCGGGTCGCCATCCGGGCATCGACAAATGCGTTGAGCGACGCGCGGCTGACGGCGTTGATACGTCCGAGCGTCTGATCGCCGTCCGGGAAGCCGACGGTCGTGTCGGTGATCATCGCGCCGGTCGGCACCTCCGACGTACTGACCACGGCGACGGTGCGCGCGGGCGAGGCGACGGTGAGGTTTGCATCGGTCGCACCGACCAGTACGTCGCAGCCGAGGTAAAGATCGCAGTCGCCGGCACTGATCTTGTTGGCGGCGTTTAGCGGTGCCATGCCGACCTTGACGTCCGATACGACGGCGCCGCCCTTCTGCGCCAGGCCGAGCTGGTCGAGGGTGCGCACGTGGCGACCGGCGATGACGCCCGCGTTGGCGACAATCTGCGCGACGGTCACGATGCCGGTGCCGCCGATGCCGGTAAACCTGATCGCGAACTCTTCCTGCGGCACAACAAAAGTAGGCTCGGGCAACGACGATGCCGACAGCGCGGCAACAGCCGGTTTCGCGCCACGCCCCGTCGACACGCCAGGGGTGATCGTCAGGAACGACGGACAGTCACCGTCCAGACAGGAGAAGTCCTTGTTGCACGACTGCTGATGGATCTGGGTCTTGCGGCCGAACTCGGTCTCGACCGGCTGCACGGACAGGCAGTTGGACTTGGCGCCGCAGTCGCCGCAGCCCTCACAGACCCGTTCGTTGATAAACGCCCGCTTGTCCGGTTCGGCGACGATGTTGCGCTTGCGTTTACGCCGCAGCTCGGTCGCGCATTCCTGGTCGTGGATCAGCACGGTGACACCGGGGATAGCCGCCAGCTGCTCCTGCGTCTCGAGCAGCCGGTCGCGGTGCCGTACGTCGACCCCGTCGGCGAGGGCGACTCCTTTGTAGCGGTCGGGATCCTCAGTGGTGACGATGATTTTCTTGACGCCTTCGGCGAGCAGCATGCGTGTCAGGTTGGGCACGCTCATGCCGCCGACGGCCTGCTGCCCGCCGGTCATCGCGACCGCGGAGTTGTAGAGCAGCTTGTAGGTGACGTTGACGCCGGAGGCCACGACCGCCCGCAGCGCAAGGCTTCCGGAGTGGTGGAACGTGCCGTCGCCGATGTTCTGGAAGAGGTGCTTGTCCTCCACGAACGGCGAGATCCCGATCCACGCGGCGCCCTCGCCTCCCATCTGGCACAGCCCGATCATGTCCCCGACCCGTTCGCTGGGAAGCATCAAAGCCAGGGCGTGGCAGCCGATCCCGCCACCGACGGTCGAACCCTCGGGTACAACGGTCGACCGGTTGTGCGGGCAACCCGAGCAGAAGTACGGCGTCCGCGCCAGCAGCGGCAACATCGTGCGCCGGGTCGAGACAGGAGCCGGTGCCGCCTTGGCCTCGAGCCACGCACTCACCGACGGGATCTCCAGCCGGGCAGACAGTCGCGCCGCCAGCGCCGCGGCAATGGTGTCCGCACCGAGATCGTTGTCCGCGCGCAGCAGCGGCTTGCGGTCTGGGTCGAGCTTGCCGGACACGGCCGGTGCACCGGCGCGCCCGTAGAGTACGTCCTTGAGGTTGGTCTCGATGAAGGCGCGCTTCTCCTCCACCACGATGATCTCGGTGAGGCCGTCGGCGAAGTTTTCGATCTGCGCGTCGACCAACGGCCACGCGAGTCCGAGTTTCAGGATCCGGATCCCGTGCCGCTCGAGGGCCCCCGCGTCGATGCCGAGGTTGCCCAGCGCCTCGAGCACGTCGAGGTGCGCGATCCCGGAGGTGACGATGCCGATCGTCGCATCCTGCGCCCCGGTGACCTTGTTGATCGCGTTGGCGGCGGCGTACCGGCGGGCGAGCTCGAGGCGCGGCCCCATCATCGACTTCTCGAGCACGGCGAGATTGGGACCGAGGAACTGCGCGCTCGGCGTGTGCACGTACGGCGTGCCATCGAAGGTGTTGTCCGGCAGTGACGGTACGACGCGATCCGGCGAGACAAGCGCCGAACCGGCCCCGTCGGCGACGTTGGTCGCGACCTTCATGCCCACCCACAGGCCACAGAATCGGGACATCGCGATGCCGTGCAGCCCAAGGTCGAGCACATCTTGCGGGTCACACGGCGCAAGCACGGGCATACCCAGCTCGGACATCGCGATCTCCGATCCGCTCGGGACCGTGGAAGATTTCGCGATCGCGTCGTCACCGACGAGCGCCAGTACGCCGCCAGAGGGGTGGGTGCCGCCGAGGTTGGAGTGCCGGATCGCGTCTGACGCACGGTCGAGGCCGGGCGCCTTTCCGTACCAGAATCCCGCGACACCGGACTTGGTCGCCGTGTCCATCAGCGGCGCGAGCTGGCTACCTTCCACCGAGTCGGCCGCGAGCTCCTCGTTGAGGCCCGGCTGAAACTCGATCTGGTACTTCTCCAGCAGATCCCGGTTGCGGCCGAGCTCCAAGTCGTAGCCAGCCAGCGGCGACCCTTCGTAACCGGAGACAAACGCAGCCGAGTTACGGCCCGCACGCTCGTCCAGCCGGCGTACGTCCATCGGAAGCCGGACGAGCGCCTGCACGCCGCTCAGATAAATCGAACCGTCCTCGACCCGGTAACGGTCCTTCAGGTTCATGCGCGGGTGCACGGTGGTCATGACGACTCCTATTTGCTCCGTGAGGGAGTTAGACCTTGATGTACTCCAACTGGGCACGCACCGAAAGCTCCGCGGCGTCCCACAGCTTCTCGTCTACGTCGGCGTAGACCTTCTCCACCACGGCACGCGGCTCGACATCGGGTCCGAGCTCGGCGACGGCGTCGCGCACCTGCTGCAGACGCTGCGCGCGGTGTTTGAGGTAGTACGTCGCGGCATCGACCGCCGAGGGCAGCTCCGGGCCGTGACCGGGCAGCACCGTGGCGGCGCCGTACCCCTTGAGGCGCTCGAGCGACTTGAGATAGTCATCGAGGACGCCGTCCGGCCAGGCCACCACCGTTGTGCCGCGACCCAGGATCGTGTCGCCGGTCAGCACCGACTGCTTCTCGCCATCGTCGAGGACGAAGCACAACGAGTCGGCGGTGTGCCCCGGCGTACCGATCACGTTGACGACGACGCCGGCGGCCTCGATCACGTCGCCTTCGCCGAGACCCTCGCTGCCATAACGATGCTTGGGGTCGAGCGCGTGCACCGGAGCGCCGGTCATCTCGTGAAACGCGCGGGCGGACTCGCTGTGATCCCAGTGCCCATGGGTGAGCAGGATGTGCGCGACCTTGCCGGCCTCGGAGCCGACGACGTTGAGGTGCTTGACGTCTTCGGGCCCGGGATCGATGACGATCGCCTCGCCGTTGCCGGGAGCACGCAGCAGCCAGGTGTTGGTGCCGTCCAGCGTCATGTGGTCGGGGTTGTTGGCCAGCACGACCGAGGCGTACGGCGTGACGTCTCGGCGTACTTCGTAGAGCGGATGCTCAGCAGACATGGTGCGCACCACCCTCTTGATTAGTCGGCAACCGAACGGTTCTTGCCGATCTTGATTGCGGTACGGGTGCGAGTGCCGTCCGGTAGTTCGACGTACTCGACCTCACCATCTTTGATGATCTTCGGCTCGATCGGCGTGATCGGTCGCGGCGGAGCGCCGTCCATCGCCTCTTGAACGGTCGAGAACCGGGCAAGGTCCTCGAGGGTCTGGATCGTCGGCGGAAGCATCGGCCGGGCTCCGCTGTGCCCCTCTTCGACGGCCACCCCGGGCTTCACCCATTCGGCATGGTCCGCCTCGCCACCGACGTTGCGCGGCGCGATGCCCTCTGGAAGGGACGTGAGGAAGAACCGAGTGTCGAACCGGCGAGGTTCGCGCTCGGGCGTGATCCAGTGCGCCCACGGCCGCAGCAGGTCCGCGCGCAGCGACAGGCCGCGGCGTTCGAGCAGGTCGGCGAAGGACTGCGAGTGGTCGATCAAGGAGAGCCGCTCGGTCTCCCATTCCTCGCCGCTGACGTCGACGAGGTCGCCGTCGGGTTCGGTGGCGAGCAGGACGCCGGCCTCCTCGAAGGTCTCGCGTACGGCGGCCGCCACGAGGGCGCGGGCGGTCTGGTCATCGCACGTGAACGACTTGGCCCATTCTGCGGGCTCGGGACCTACCCACTTGAAGTGCGCGTCCATATCCCGTGGGTCGACGCTGCCGCCCGGATAGGCCGTCATGCCGCCGGCGAAGGGCATACCTTTCACGCGGCGGACAAGGTAAACCTCAAGGCCATCGCTCCCGTCTCGCACAAACAGAACGGTCGAGGCATGTTTGGGAACTGCGGGCGCTTCTGACATGAAACCTACTTATCTGGGATGGACGCTGTTACTACTACCTATATCCCGTCTCGGGACGAATTCCTATGCATTGCTAAATATCTCTTGCTATACGGCGTCGATTGCTACGCAGACGTCGAGGTTATGCAACCTCGACGATGATCTCGACCTCGACCGGCGTATCACGCGGGAGTACCGCGACGCCGACCGCGCTGCGCGCATGCTGACCGGCTTCACCGAACACTTCGCCGAGGAACTCACTTGCACCGTTGACGACCTCCGGCTGCGACGTGAACGACGGGTCGCTGGCCACGAAGCCGACCACCTTGACGACTCGCACGACTGCGTCCAGTCCCACCAGCGCGTCGACGGCAGCAAGAGCGTTGACCGCGCACATGCGCGCGTCCGTCTTCGCGTCGTCGAGGCTGACCTCGGCGCCGACCTTGCCGCGGCGCGGCAGCTTGCCCTCTACCAGCGGCAACTGACCGGAGGTGTAGACGAGATTGCCGCTGCGCAGCGCGGGGATGTAGGCGCCCGCAGGCGTCGTGGCCGGTGGCAGTTCGACACCGAGTTCTTTCAGTCGATCCTTGACGCTCATGCCATCAACCTCGCTATTGCTTCGGACGTTTCAGGAACGCGACCAGCTGCTCGCCGGTAGGGCCAGGAGTGATGCTCACCAATTCCCAGCCGTCTTCACCCCAGGTATCGAGGATCTGCTTCGTCGCATGCGTCAGCAGCGGCACGGTCGCGTATTCCCACTTCGTAAGTTCAGCCATGACCGCAGTCTAAAGGCAACGTGATTTCGGGGACTTCGTACACCCGCTCTCCATGTCGCGTCTAGGCTCAAGACGTGATCTCCACCAGCCCCCCTCCGTGGTGGAATGACGCACGCCTGCACATCGTCAGCGGCAAGGGCGGCACCGGCAAAACAACCGTCGCTGCGGCGCTCGCTACGGCGCTCGCGGCCGGCGGCCGGCGTACCCTGCTGATCGAGGTGGAAGACCGACAGGGCATCGCGCAGTTATTCAACATCCCGCCACTGCCGTATGAAGAACGACCGATTCTCGCAGCCCCCGGCGGCGGCGAAGTGCACGCGCTCGCGGTGGAACCGGATGAGGCATTGGTCGAGTATCTCGACATGTTCTACAACCTCAAACGTGCCGGCGGCCTCTTGCGCAGGATGGGCGCAATTGACTTCGCGACCACCATTGCACCCGGCCTGCGCGACGTGCTGCTGACCGGCAAGGTCAAGGAAGCCACGACCCGGGTCCGCGATGGTAGTCGGGTGTACGACGCGGTCATCCTCGACGCGCCGCCTACCGGCCGCATCTCGCGGTTCCTCAACGTCACCGGCCAGGTCGCCGAACTCGCGAAGGTCGGGCCGATCCGGCGGCAAAGTGACGGCGTGATGGCCCTGCTGCGTTCGACGCAGACCGCGATCCACCTAGTGACACTTCTTGAAGAGATGCCGGTACAGGAGACCATCGATGCCGCGGCCGAGCTGCGTTCAAGCGGGCTGGACATCGCCTCGGTCATCATCAATATGGCCACCGAACCGGAGTTGCGGCCGGCGACCCTCAAATCGATCCACGGTGACGGCGTACCGGTCAAGAAACTCGCCGCCGGGCTGAACCACGCCGGACTGGACGGGGCCGCGCTCGCCGAAGGGCTCGCGCTCGAGCTGCAGGAGTACGCCGGCCGCTATGCGATGGAACGCCAGTGCCGCGTCGACCTGCCGTCCCTCGGCAAACCGATCACCGAGCTGCCACGGCTGCAGGGACTGATGACGCACGACGCAATCTACGACCTTGCCGACATCATCACCGAGCAAATGACGCACGCCAACGAGCCGGCATGAGTAGGCCCCGCGTCCACCTGCGGCCTCGTGCGGCCAATGCGCTCGACCTGGACGAGCTGCTCGGCTCGGCGTCCACCCGCGTCGTGGTGTGCTGTGGCGCAGGCGGGGTCGGCAAGACGACTACATCGGCATCTATCGCGCTGCGCGCCGCCGACGCCGGACGTCAGGTCGTCGTACTCACTATCGACCCGGCCCGCAGACTGGCCCAGTCACTCGGCATCGACGCACTCGGCAACACCCCGCTCGAGGTCAAAGGCGTCGACCCCAAAAACGGTGGTCGACTGTTCGCGATGATGCTCGACATGAAGACGACGTTCGATGAGATCGTGCTCAGCCATACGACGCCCGAGCGGGCCGAACAGATTTTCGAGAACCCGTTCTACCAGACACTTTCGACGTCCTTTGCCGGGACTCAGGAATACATGGCGATGGAGAAGCTCGGCCAGCTGGTCGCCGCCGACGAGTGGGACCTGATCATCGTCGACACTCCGCCGAGCCGGTCCGCACTGGACTTCCTTGATGCTCCCGAACGGATGGCCCGGTTTCTGGATGGCAAGGTTCTGAAGCTGCTGCTCGCGCCGGCGAAGACCGGCGGGCGCATGTCGATCAAGCTCGTGAGCGCCGGGATGGGAATGTTTACCCGGATCCTGACAAAGATAGTGGGCGGGCAGGTGCTCCAGGACATCTCCGCGTTTGTGGGAGCGCTGGACACGATGTTCGGCGGCTTCCGGGCCCGCGCCACCGCGACGTATGAGTTGCTGCGTCAGCCGGGTACGTCGTTCCTGGTGGTGGCGACGCCCGAGCCCGACGCGCTGCGCGAGGCGTCGTACTTCGTGGACCGGCTGGTCGGTGAGGCGATGCCGCTCACCGGCGTCGTCATGAACAGGGTGCACTACTCGGAAGCAACCGAGCTGCCCGCGAAGAAGGCCCGAGATCTCGCGGACGAGCTATGGCCGAACGGCGAGGACGTCTCCCAGAAGAGCGAGCTCGCGGCCGCCGCGCTGCGCATCCACGCCGACCGGGTTGACCTTGCACTGCGAGAGCAGAAGCTGACCGAGAAGTTCGTCGCGGCGCACCCGGACGTGTCAATCGGTGAGATAGGCGCGCTCGCCGAAGATGCACACGACCTGGACGACCTGCGTGAGGTCGGCAGCCGGCTAGCGGGCGATCGCTAGCTCAGCTGCCCTGAGCTCTTCAAGCGATCTGCTCGGCGGCATTGCTGTCGGACAGGACCGACTTCCACGACTTCACATCGGGATTACGACGCAGCAGCGCGCGACGCTCGCGCTCGGTCATCCCGCCCCAGACACCGAACTCGGTGCGATTGTCGAGGGCGTCAGCGAGGCACTGCAAGCGGACCGGGCAACCAGAACAAATCTTCTTCGCTTTGTGCTGAGCGGCGCCTTGGACAAACAGCGCTTCGGGGTCTGTGCCGAGACAACGCGCCTGAGATGCCCACTCAGAGTCAAACGAGGGCCCGACGCTGGATCCGCGGGTGCGCGGCGAGGTCGTCATATGGTCTCCGTATCCATGGTGCTAGTTGTGATGCAAACCACTTCTGAGCGGCGGGGTAACGCGCACTCGTCGTTAGTTGGCAATAGTTCGTGACTAGTAGTTGACGTGCATCGGCGCCACTAATGACGCAGCAGAGCAAAATAATGTGCCATTTTCGAGATTTTTCTTGGCGACTGCGCTACACGGCCCTTTAGACATAGAGGTCTCGGGCACGAATTACCCGCATTCCACGCAGGTCCGCGTACTCTGTTCGAGTGTCAACTTCCGCGCCTTCGAAGCCTCTAGCGCTCGTCAAACTCGTCGTAGCCATCGCCTGTGGCGGCCTGGTGGTCGCCTTGATGCTCTTCCCTGCGATCGGCGGTGCCGGCATCGCAACGAAGAGCGGCGCAAAGATGGTAGCCGACGTCTCGACGAAGTTCAATGCCCAGACCCCGTCGACGGTGAGCACCGTGCTCGCGGCGGACGGCAGCGTCTTGACGAGTTACTACAACCAGTACCGCACCCCCATCCCGCTGGACCAGATGGGCAAATGGGTTCCGAAGGCGATCGTGGCGATCGAGGACAAGCGGTTCTATCAGCACAACGGGTTTGACACGACGGGCACGATCCGCGCGCTCGCCCAAAACGTGGTGTCCGGCGGCGTCTCGCAGGGCGGCTCGACGATCACCCAGCAACTTGTGAAAAACACTCTGCTCTACCAGGCCAAGACACAGGCTGAGCAGAAGGCGGCGACCGAGCAGACGCTCGGGCGCAAGCTCAAGGAAGCCAAGATCGCGATCGAGCTCGAGAAGAAGCTCTCCAAGGACCAGATCCTCGAGAAGTATCTCAACTTGATGAACATGGGCGCCGGTGCGTACGGCGTACGCGCGGCCGCGATCACCTACTTCGGCGTCGAACCGGCAAATCTCACGGTCGACCAGGCGGCGCTGCTCGCGGGAATCGTACAGAACCCGACGAAGTTCAACCCGTTCAACAACCCTAAGGACGCCAAGAAGCGTCGCGACATCGTGCTGTCCACGATGATCGGCGATGGCACCCTCACGAAGTCGGAGGGTGAGGACGCGATGAAGAAGCCGCTCACCCTCAACCCGGGCGCGAAGCCTGGTCGCTCGTGCTCCGAGGCGCCGAGTAACGGCGGGTTCTTCTGCGACTACCTGTGGACTTACCTGACTAAGACTCTGGGCATCCCGTCCACGCTCCTCAAAGAGCAGGGCCTGACCGTCAAGTCGACGTTTCAGCCGTCGTTCCAGGACGCCGCGACCAACGGCATCCTCGGCGCGAGTCAGGCGCTGGGCAGGAGCTCCGACATCTTCGGTCTCGGCGACCAGCGCATCGCGGTCATGGATGTGCTCGACGCCACCAACGGCAACGTTCTCGCATTGGGAGTCAACAAGAAGTTCGGCAACGACGCCAACGACGCGAGCCAGACATCCAACAACTTTCCAAGCATACTGACCGAGGGCGCCGGGTCGACCTACAAACTCTTCACCGCGGTCGCGGGCCTCGAATCCGGAGTCGGGGTCAACTTCGTGACCGGCGCCAACGCGCCGTACACCTCGAAGAAGTTCAAGAACGGCAACAAGCCGTACGTCGTCAACAACGCCGGTAAATACGCCGCCAACCTCCCGTTGTGGAAGGCCCTCTACCAGTCCGAGAACACCTACTTCGTCGGGCTCGAAGATCACCTCGGCAGCGTGGACCCGGTCGTGGACGCGGCCACCGCGATGGGGCTCTGGGCGCCGGGCGACACGGCAGCCGCGGACAAGGCCAAGGCCGAGCAACAGGGCTCCTTCACCCTCGGTCCGCTAGCGACCAATCCGCTCCGCCTTGCCGTCGCGTATGCCACAACCGCGAACCGCGGCACGCGATGCGAACCGGTACCGGTCACCGACATCCTCGGCCCGGACGGTCAGCCGCTCATCAATCCCAAGACTAAGAAGCCCTACTTCACGCCCGGCACCAACTGCACCGCCAACGCCATCCCGCCGGGCGTCGCCGACACGATCAACGACATCCTCCTGAAGGACGTTATGCCCGGCAACTCGGGGCAGACCGCCGCACGGGCGTACACCGGCGACGGACGGCAGATCGCCGGCAAGTCCGGCACCGCGCAGGACAACGCGTCGTACGCGTTCGTCGGCTACACCCCGCAGGTCGTCGCGTCGGTCATGGCATTCAACCCCAAGAACAACGACCCGCTGCCCTCTCCCGGTGGTGGCGAGGAGGGCTTCGGTGGCGGCTACCCAGCGATGATGTGGAAGCTCGCGATGCAGAACATCCTCAACAGCTACCCAAAGATAAGTTTCCCGCCCGCGGACCCGAAGGTCGAGGCCGGCAACACGGTCAAGAACCCGGTCGACTGTGTCGGTAAGACTCCCGCCCAGTGCAAGTCTGATCTTTCCAAGGCCGGACTCAAGGCCGCCGACAGCGGTACTCCGGTCGACAATGGTTCGGTACCTGCGGGACTTGTCGGTGCGCAGTCACCGGCGGCCGGGCAGCCGATCACACCTGGCTCGATCGTCACCTACAGCATCTCGACTGGCAAGGCGCCCGCCGGTCAGCCGTGCGCCGCGGGACAGGATCCGGCAACCGGTTGTATCCCACCGACTACCCCTACACCCAACCCGGCGCCAACCCCGTGCCAACCGGGTCAGGATCCGGCGACCACCGGCTGTGTCCCGGGCGCTCAGCCCGGCGGCGCGCAGCCGGGCGGCGCGCAGCCGGGCGGGTCTCAGCCGGGCAACAACGGCAACGGCAATGGGAACGGCGGTAACGGAAATGGGAACGGCAACGGTGGCTAGCGAATACCCGATCGAATCCGGGCGGGTCGCATGAGCGCTCTCAAGGACACCCTCCAAGCCGACCTCAAGACCGCCATGAAGGGCCGAGATACGGTCACGACCGCGACCTTGCGGATGGCGCTGACCGCCGTACGCAATGAAGAGGTGGCCGGCAAGTCGTCGCGTGAGCTCGCCGACGACGACGTACTCAAGGTGCTGGCCCGCGAGCTCAAGAGGCGTCGCGAGTCAGCGGAGGCGTACGACGACGCGCATCGGCCCGAGCTCGCCGACCGCGAACGCGAAGAGGCAGCCGTCCTTGAGCGCTACCTGCCTGCCGCCATGAGCGACGAGGACCTGACTCAGGTTGTCGCGCGGGTCATCGCCGAGGTCGGTGCGAGCGGAACGGCCGATATGGGCAAGGTCATGAAGCCCGCCCAGGCGGCGGTAGCCGGTACGGCCGACGGCAAGCGACTGTCCACCGAAGTACGCCGACAGTTGTCCGCCTAGATGACCCGATCTTTGCTTCGAGCATTCGGGGCGCTCACAGGCATCGGCGCGGCGACGCTCGGCTATGCGACGCTGATCGAACGCAACTGGTTTACGCTGCGCCGCTTCGACGTACCGGTGCTCGCGCCTGGGAGCGCACCGCTTCGGGTGCTTCATCTGAGCGACCTGCACATCACCGCCGACCAACGCAAAAAGGTCGAGTGGGTGCGAGCGCTCGCGTCCCTCGAGCCCGACCTCGTCGTTTCGACCGGCGACAACCTTGCCGGCATTGACGCGATCCCCAACGTGCTTCGCGCCCACGAGCCGCTGCTTCAGTTTCCCGGCGTGTTCGTGTGGGGCAACAATGACCATCACGCGCCGGTCCCGAAAAGCCCGCTGCGTTACTTCATTCCGGACAAGACCAAGAAGATGCGCGGGCCGCGGATCGACCTCGCTCCCCTGGCCGCCGGTTTCGAGAGTGGTGGCTGGGTCCAGCTCAACAACGCCACCGGATCACTTGACGTGGATGGCCGCAAAGTGTACTTCGGCGGAGTCGACGACCCGCACCTCAAGCGCGATCGTTACGTCAAGATCGCCGGGCCCGCGGATGCGTCGGCGGACCTGCGGATCGGCGTACTGCACTCGCCCGAACCACGGCTTCTCAACCAGTACGTCGACGACGGCTACGACCTGCTGCTGGCCGGGCACACTCACGGTGGCCAGTTGCGAGTGCCGTTCTACGGCGCGATCGTGACCAACTGTGGCATCGACCGCGCGCGGGCCCGCGGGCTGTCGACGTGGACCTCGCCGGGCGGCAACGTGAGTCCGTTGCATGTCTCCGCGGGCCTCGGCACGTCGCCGTACGCGCCGGCCCGGTTCTGCTGCCGGCCCGAGGCCACGCTCCTCAACCTTCGCCCCCGCTAAAGTCACCTTCCCGCGATCCGCGCGAAGTCGCGCTTCGTCGTCGCTACCGCTACACAAATGTCCGGTTCCGCAACGCCGGCGACGAAGTCTTGCTGCCAAACGGCACATACGTGGCCGAACGGATGGCGGGACTTTCCCGACGGATGACCGGATTTTCGTGACGGATCGGCGGACTTTCGTGACGGATCAGCGGACTTTCGTGACGGATCAGCGGCGTACCAAAAAAGGCCCGTCCGGAGAGAGCCGGACGGGCCTTTTGGTTGTTGGTCGGGGTGACAGGATTTGAACCTGCGGCCTCTTCGTCCCGAACGAAGCGCGCTACCAAGCTGCGCCACACCCCGGTGCGAACAACCTGCAAAGTCTACATGCCGACTTTGTCGGCTGAAACACGACCCATCCGCCGATGGCAACACCCGTTGCCGGACGTTAGGCGATCGCTCGGGTACGCCGAGGCTAGCCGGGGATTGCATTCAGGATCGGCTTGAGGAAGTCGCCCGCGACGTTGACGGCGGGCGTCGAGCTGTCGGCACCGACTAGCAGTACGGCGAATGCGAGATCCTTGTAGGTGGCGACAAACCAGCCGTGCGAATGCGTGCCGTCACCGAACTGCGCCGTACCGGTCTTGCCGGCGAGCCCACTGATGTTCTTAAGCTGCTTAGCGGTGCCACTGGTCACGACCTCGGTCATCATCGAGCGCAGCGCCGGCAGGACGGCGGCCGGCATCGGCGCGGGCTTCTGGTCGGCCGTGGCCGGCTGCCCCACGATCAGGTCCGGCGTCGGCGTCTGGCCGGTCACCACTGACGCGGCGCATAGAGCCAGCCCGAACGGGCTGACCACGACACTGCCCTGGCCGATCGCGGACTCGACTTGTTCGGCCGCGTTGGTCGTCACCGGGACCTTGCCGGTCAGCGTCGTCAGGCCCGGCGTGGTGTAGTCGACGCCGATCCCGCAGCCGAGCGCCGTGTTGTGCAGGGCGTCGCCGGGAAGTTTAGACGCGAGCGCGGCCATCGTCGTGTTACATGACTGCGCGAACGCCGTGTGGAACGGGATCTGGCCGAGGTCGAACTTATTCTCGTTGGGGATGGTGCGTCCCTCGATCGTCGCCGTACCCGGGCAGGGCTCGATGCTGTCCGCGGTCGCGACGCCGGCAGAGATGATCGCGGTTGACGTGACGATCTTGAACGTCGAACCCGGCGGATACTGCCCCGTGAGCGCGATCGGGCCCTCGGCATTCGCGGCGTCATTCTGCGCAACCGCGAGCACCGCCCCAGTCGACGGTCGCAACGCCACGATCGCGGCCTGCTCCGGAAGCTTCTCGATTGCCAGCTGGGCCGCCGATTGGATCGCCGGCTCCATCGTCGTTTGGATATTCGGCAGTGTTTCGAGGCCGCCCTCGGCCAATACGCTGCCCGTAGCGCCCTTCGCGTCGACGAGCGACACCCGCCAGCCTTGGTGTGCCTTCACCTCTTTGTCCGAGAAGGCCTTCAGCCCGGTGAATACCGGGGAATTCATCGCTGAATCGACTGTCAGCAGCCGGTTTTGAATCGAAATCGACACGCCCGCGATCTGCTGCAAGGCACCCAGCACCGGATCGGCGTCCGCGGAGCGCAGGGTGACGATCGCGACGACCTTGGTCGGGCTCGCCGCCAGCTGCGCCGCAATCGAGTCGGCGGTAATGGTCGGGTCGAACTGGTTGAGTACGCCGGCAAGAGCGCTCGACGTACCGGCCGGATCGGTGACCTGAGTCGGGTCGACCTGTACGACGTCGACGGTCTGCTCGCTCATCAACGGTTGGCCGGCGCTGTCGGTGAACGTCGGCCCGGCCGGCGCGACCTTGTCGTAGGAGAGTGTGGTGTCCGCGGTCAGCGCCGGGTGTACGTCGGCGGGGCTCCAGATGACGTCCCAGTCGCCGTCCTTGCCTGCCTTAAGGGTCGCCGGCACGTTGTAAGCCCAGACCTGCTTGTTGCCGAAGTCCCACGATGCCTTGAACGACACTGACGCGGACGACTTGCCCGACGGCGCCGTCGCGACGCTGAAGCTGACCTTCTTCGCCGGAAGAGCCTTAAACACGGCGGCAAGCAGCTTCTTCGCTTCTGCGGGCTTGTCGGTCAGCTTCGACGCGGCGGACGCGTCCTTCTTGGACATCGCGGCAGCAAAGCCTTTAGCGACACTCGCCGCTTCGGACCGGTCGATCCCATCCTTCGAAGTCGACGTACACGCGGCGGTCAAGACGAGGAGCAGCACGCCGAACAAAGAGACAAAGGTACGGCGTTTGGCGGGCACTCGGTTCCTCTCACGCACGGTCGCTGGCGCTGTCCAGTATGCCTGACCAGGCGTGAGCCAGTAGCTACACCAGAGGATCGAGAGTCGACAGTGCCTTGGACGCGCGTACGGCGCCTGCGAGGTCGACCAGCGCGGCGCCATGCTGGGTTGCCGTCTGCGCGGCCCTCTCCCCCAACGTGTCACGGTCGGCGAAGTCGCCGTGCTCAAGATATAGCGCCGGCGACAGCACCTGTACGGCGAAGAACGACGCGAGCACGTTGCGCAGCGAGTCCGGCGACAAGAAGTGGTGCGCGCTGGCCCCGGTGAGCGTGAGCGCGACTGCCTTTCCTCGTAGCGGCGCGGTCTGCTCACCGTGCTTGCCGCGTTCGACGTTTTCCAGCAGGTCTTTGAGCAGAGCGGTGTACGTCGCACGGTAGACGGGACTGCCAAAGACGATCGCGTCCGCACCGTCGATCGCCGCGATCACCTCGTCTCGGCCAGCGCTCGATAACTCCAGCAACGCCGTATCGGCCCCGGACGCGGCCGCGCCGGACAGGATCCCTTGTACGGCGGCGGCGGTCCGGCCACCTGCGGTCGGACTCGCCACCACGCCGATGACTTTGAGCGGATCGCTCACGCGCTCACTCCGACGGCTCGGTCCAGGGCGCCCGCGCGTAGTGCCGGGAGGAGCTCCTTGCCCCACTCGATTACGTCGCCGAGCGGGTCGAACCCGCGGATGAGGAATTTCGTCACGCCGAGATCGTAGTACTGAAGCAGCGCTTCGGCGACCTGGTCCGGCGTACCGACGTGCGCGGTGGAGTTGCCGCCCGGTCCGGCGAGCTTGGTCAGCCCGAACCACAGCCGCTCGTCGTGCACCTCGCGTTCAGCGGCCAGATCCTGCAGCCGCTGCGCAGACACAGCCGCGTTGGTGCTCTTCGGATACCAGAGCGCCTTCTTGGGGGCGTCGTCGACACGCGCTGCCGCGGCGTCGTAAATGTCCTGCGCCTTCTGCCATGCGGCGTCTTCGGTCGCTGCGATAATCGGCCGTGTCGACAGGCTGAACTCCACGGTCCGGCCATGTCGTTCGGCGGCTTCGCGGATCAACGCGATCCGCTCGGCCGTCTGATCCAAAGGTTCACCGAAAAGCATGAATACGTCGGTATGTTCGGCGCCGACTTCGACCGCGATCGGCGACTGGCCGCCGAAGTAGATCGGGATGCCGTCCGGCGACGCCGGCTTGACGGCGCTGAAGGCCTGCTCGAACTTGTAAAACTCGCCTTCGTAGTCGAACGGGTCGTTCGACGTCAGCGTCTTGCGCAGTACGTCGATGAACTCAGCGGTACGCCGGTAACGCGCTTCCTTGTCGATGAAGTCGCCGTCGCGCCGCTGGTCGAAGTCGCTGCCACCGGAGATGTGGTGGATGGCAACCCGGCCGCCGCCGCTGAAGTGATCGAGAGTCGCGAGCTTGCGCGCTTCCAGGGTCGGCGTGACGAATCCGGGACGGTGCGCGATGAGTACGCCGAGGCGCTCGGTGTGGTGCAGCACCTCGGTAGCGACGGCGAACCCGTCCGGCGAGGTGGCGCTGTATCCGATCAGGACTCGGTCGAAACCGGCCTTGTCGTGGGCTTTTGCGAACTCGCGTAGGTAGTCCACGTCGATTGCGTCCGAGCTCGACGCGGCGATCATCTCCGACTCGTAGCGGGTGCCGACCATGCCGATTACTTCGAGGCTCATGCCAGGATTCCTTCCAGGTTGGGGGTGCTTGCCAGCAAGCGTTGGGTGTAAGGGTGTGTCGGAGCGGCAAACAGCTCGCTTGTCGGTCCCGTTTCGACGACCCGGCCGCGATAGAGCACCGCAATTCGGTCGGCGAGGCCCTCGAGTGTGCCGAGATCGTGCGAGATCAGCAGGATGCCGATGTCGCGAGTACGCCGCAATTCATCAAGCAGGGCAAGGATGTGGTTGCGGTTGGTTGCGTCCAGAGCACTCGCCGGCTCGTCGCAGATCAGCAGCGATGGATTCGTGATCAGGGCGCGGGCCACACAGATCCGTTGCCGCTGGCCGCCGGAGAGCTCGGCCGGTTTGCGCTCGGCCAGGCTGTGATCGAGCTTGACCGCGTCGAGCACGTCTCGGACCCGCGTCGCGATGTCGTCGGCGCCGGCGATCACCAGCGGCTCGCCGATGCTCTCGCCGGCGGTGAGATCTGGATCGAGCGCCCGCAGTGGGTCCTGAAAGATGTACTGCACGGCGCCGGTACGCCGCCACGCACGCCGACGACGTCCCTTCAGCCCGGACACCTCCGCCCCACCGACCCCGATTTCGCCAGCGGACGGACGCGCCAGTCCAAGCACGGTCCGAGCCAGAGTGGTCTTTCCCGAACCGGTTTCGCCTATCAGGCCGACGATCTCACCGGGGCGCACCCTCAGGTCGACCTCGTGCAAGATATCGTGCCGCTTCTTGCCACGGCCGAGCGAGACATTGATCTTGCGCACGTCGAGTACCGCATCGTCGCCTTCGCGCGCGGGCAGGTCGTGTCGACGTACGACGGTGCGCGCCTGCCCGATGAGCTCTTTGGTATATGGGTGCTGCGGGCGAGCGACGATGTCCTTAGTCGGCCCCTCCTCGACCTTGCGGCCTTCGGAGAACACCGCTACCCGGTCGGTGCGTTCGGCGACAAGCGCCAGATCGTGCGAGACCAGCAGGATCGACATGTTCTTTTCGGCCCGCAGTCGCTCGAGCAGGTCGAGGACCTCGGCCTGCACCGTTACGTCGAGTGCTGTGGTCGCCTCGTCGGCGATCAACAGCTCTGGGCCACCGGCGATCGCCACCGCGAGTAGTGCGCGCTGCAGCATCCCGCCGGACAGCTCGAACGGATGCTGACGCAACACTCGATCTGAATCCTTCAGCCCCACCGAATGTAGTAACTCGATCGACCGGTCACGGATCTCTTTGCGCTCGACATCGGCCGTGTGCGTCAACACTTCGGCGATTTGATGGCCGATGGTCAGCGACGGGTTGAGGTACGACGCCGGGTCCTGGAAGACCGCACCAACACGTCGGCCGCGCACACCGAGCCACTGCCGTGCGGTGAACGAGGCGAGATCCTGGCTGCCGAGCGTGATCCGCCCATGCGTGACGGCCGTCGTACCGGGAAGTAGCCCCAGCACCGCGCGGCAGGTCAGCGTTTTACCGCTGCCGGACTCGCCGACGATGCCGACAATCTCACCGCGGCCGACCTCGAGCGACACCTCGTTCACCAGAGTGGTGGTCGGCGTGCCGATGGACAGATTTTCTATCTGCAGCAGTGGTTCTCGCGCTGAGGTGTCCAGTCGGTCCAGCGCATCGACCGGCGCATCAATGAGCGTTGACATTGGCACGCTCCTTCCGTCGGGTAGTACTACGGGCAGTCGGCGTGTCCTCGCGGATCGCGTCGGCGAGCAGGTTGAGCGCGCCGACCGTGACCATGATCAGCACGGCCGGTGCGAGAGGCGCCATCGGCGCCTGGCTCAGGAAGTTGAGATCGGTCGCGAGCATGCCGCCCCATGTGGGTGCCGGTGGCGCGACGCCGATCCCGAGAAACATCAGCGAGGACACGACCAGTAGCCCTGCGCCGGTGGTGTTGGCCGCGGCAACCGCAATCGGCGTTGCGACCTTGCGCCACACGTGCCGCACAACCAGCCGGGCGGTCGAGGAGCCGAAGAGCTCGGCAGCCTCGACGTAGCCCGCGCGGCGCAGTCCGAGCGTCGCGGATCGGGAAATACGGAAGAACGTCGGCGCGAAGAGCACTCCGATGGTGATCATGGCCGGATGCAGACCGCCACCGGCCACGCCGGCCACCGCGATCGCGACAATGATGAATGGCAGTGCCAACAGTGCATCCATCAGCCGCAGCAGTAGCCATTCGCCGGTGCGCCCTAAATATACCGAAAGTAGCCCAGGGATCGCCCCGAGTACGGCGCCCACCAGCGTCGCCTCCACGGCACCGAGGACCGAAAGCCGACTCCCAGCCAGCAGCCGGGACAGGGTGTCTCGGCCGAGGTTGTCGGTGCCCAGCCAGTGCGCGCCGCTAGGACCTTGCAGGATCGCAGAGCCCTGCTTGAGCGGGTCGTACGGCGCCAGCCATCCACCGAAGATCACCAGGATGGCGACGATGACGAGTACGACGATTGATACCTGCGCCGTACGGTTGGACTTCAATGCGCGTCCGATGAGACTCATGAGTCGGCCCTCGCCGCGTGCGGCCGCAGCCGCTCAAGAAGAACGTTGACGACGGTGTTGGACACCAGCACCAGGCCGAGTACGACGAGCAGGATCCCTTGCACGACGGGAATATCGCCCTGCAAGGCGCTATCGCGGGCGAGCTGACCCATGCCCGGTAGTGCGAACACCGCCTCAGTCACCACGGCGCCGCCGATCAGCCGAGGAATGTGCAGCCCCACCACGGCGAGTGCTGGGCCGGCGGCGTTGCGCAGCACGTGGCCGAACATGATCCGCCGCGGTGTCAGGCCCCGCACAACCGCACCGGTGACGTAGTTTTCCTCCATCGCCGACACGATCCCGGTGCGCAGCTGACGGGTGATTTCGCAGGCTGCGTCCAAGCTCAGCGCCACCGCCGGAAGGATCAAGAAACTCAGCCAGGTACCGAAACCGGCCGTAGCGGGTACGTAGCCGCCCGATGGCAATGCCCCGAGTCCGACCGAGAAGATCACGATCAGCCCGATGCCGGCCACAAACGGCGGCAGCGTCGACAGCGCGCCGGAGGTCACTGTGATCGCCCGATCGACGATCGTACGACGCCGCATCCCCGCGAGGATTCCCGCTGCGCCGCCGACCACGATCGCAATCAGCAGGGCCAGGCCGGCGAGCGAAAGGCTGACGGGTAAGCGGTCCGCCAGCGACTTCGCGACCGGAATGCCGCTGAACCAGGACGTGCCAAGGTCTCCACTGAGCGCGGAGGTAAGCCAGTCGACGTACCGCACAATCATGGGCCGGTCGTAGCCGACGTTATGGTCGAACGCGGCAATCGCGGCCGGGGTGGCATCGGACCCCAGCGCCACGGCACCGGGACTTGAGCCCGCGATCGCACCGAGTGCAAACGTGCCGAAGCTCGCGAACAGCAGAACCGCGACGATGGTGCCGATCCCCCGCGCCAACGCCAGCAGTGGCGAGAGTGTGCGCGGCCGCGCAGAGAGCTTCGGCGAAGCGTCGAGGACCGCGGCCGCCGTCATGACGCCTCGATCTTCGTGCCATCGAATCGCTGCGCGCCAATGTAAGGCGTGAATCCCTTCACGTCCTTATTGCGTGCGAAGATTCGTGGCCAGCTGAACAGGAACGCGTTCGGCATCGCCTTCACCGCAACGGCGACCGCGTCCTGGACGACCGTCGGGTAGCTCGGGTCATCGGTTGGCGTGGTGGAGATCTTCTGCATCGCTGTCACCACTTCTGGCGGCGTGTTTCGGCCGAGGTTCATCAGACCCTCCGGGCCGAAGAGCACCTCCATCGCTTGCGCCGGCGACTCGCGGCCGGAGAAGCTGTCGAGCGCGAACGGGGCTTCGCGTTTGATGTAGATCTGCTGCGAGGCTTGGGCAAGCGGCAGTGTTTGGATCTTGACGTTGATCCCGGCCTCACCCAGCTGGGACACGATCTGTTCGGCCAGGCCACCGGTGTCGTACGACGTCAACGTCAGGTCGACGCCGTTCGGGTAGCCCGCCTCGGCCAAGAGCGACTTCGCCTTCTTGACATCGTGCGGGTAGAGGTTGTCCAGCGCCGGGTTATTCGCGACGTACCCGGACGGGAACGGCTGGTAGTTGGGGTCGCCGAACCCGAAGAATGCCTTATCCACCAAAGCTTTTCGGTCAAGGGCGTACTTGATGGCCTCGACGACCTTGGGGTTGTCGAACGGCGCGACCGTGTTGTTGATGTCGAGTGTGCGGACGGTCAGCACCTTGTTGACGTCGACGTCGAAGCCCGCCTTCTTAGCCGCCTCGACCTGTGACGGCGGGATGACCGCGATGTCGTACTGTCCGCTCTGCAGGCCGGCAATGATGACCGAATCGTCCGCCGGCTGCTTCTGAGTCAGCGTTTTGATATGAATGTCGGCGGCGTTGTAATAGCCGTCGTACTTCTTGAGCTGCGCCTCGGAGCCCGGCGTGTACGACGTGAGCTCGAACGGCCCGCTGCCAACCGGCTTAGTCGCAAGCGACTTCGGGTCGGATTCGAAGGCCTTTGGACTGACGATCATTCCGGTGAGTCCGGCCAGCAGGTCGGGAATCTGGTAGTCCGGTTGGGTCAAGGTGAGCCGCACTTCGGTGGGCGAAAGTACGTCGATGCTCGCGATGATCGCGAGCTGCGCCCGCTTCGTCGAGTACTCCGCATCGCGACCGCGCTCGAGGCTCTTCTTTACCGCGGTTGCGTCCAGTGCGGTCCCATCGCTGAACTTCAGGCCGTCGCGCAGCGTGAACGTGATTGCCGATCCGTCGTCGTTGTAGGCCCAGGACTTCGCCGCCTCGGGCACCGCCTTGCCGTCGGGATCCTGCTTTGTCAGGCCGGAGTAGACGAGCGATAGCGAGTGAACGTCGGCGCCGGCCGTCGACGCGACGGGGTCCCACGAGCTCGGCATTCCCCAACCCCACGTCAGGTGTGTCGGGTCGGAGCTTCCCGCATTCCCGGCACCGCATGCGGTGGTCACCGCAACCAATGCGGTCAGCAGGGCAATCAGTTTTACGGTCAAGCGGTTCACTACGCGGATACCTCGGGCTGAGTTGGAACGACGCCGCCGAAGTTTCCGGCGTGATAGACGAGCGGGGCGTGCGACCGGCGTACGTCGGCGCGACGGACTTGGGCCACGATCATGTGGTGATCGCCCATCTCCCAGCGGTACTCGACCTCGGCGACCAAGATGCTGGGCGCGTCGTCGAGGACCACGTGGCCGGAGTCCAACCGGGACCACGCCGTCGGCTGGGCGAAGCGGTCGATTCCGCTGGTCGCGAAGCGCGCGGCCGTCGCGTGCTGGTCGGCGTCGAGGAAGTTGATAGTCAGTGAGTCGACCCGCCGGATCGTCGACCACGCCGATGAGTTGTTGGCGATGGAGAACGAGATCAGCGGCGGTTCGAGAGACAGGGTTGACAGCGAAGTCGCCGTGAAACCGGCGGGCCCGTCTCCCGCATCCGCGGTGACGACGACGACGCCGGCGGCGTACCCCCGGAACACCTGACGGAAGTCGTCAGGTGTGACGCTCCGACGGATCGAGGCGATGGGTAAGTCTGCAGGCTGTGCAGCGAGAGTGGAAACTGAGCGAAGCGCGACCATGTGGGTTCTTCCAGGTTCTGACTGCAGCGCGCAGACAGGCGCACTGCAGAAGCGGCGATAGGCAAGAGTGCTGAACCGGCGCTCGACCCGGGCTATCGGTCAGAACTCGGTCGTTCTCGGAGTCTGAGGAACAGAGTTGGGACCCGGGGAGAGGTGTGGCCGGGACGTCCTAGATGCAGGACGTCGGCTGGTCTACCGACAACAGGTGCAGGTGCATGCGCGCATGAGATCGATCGCGCGACGTGAAGTCAGAACTGGTCGCTTTGGCATGGGCAGAGAATTGGCCAGCATGGTCAGACTCAGCACCCTTCTGCGACAGAGGCAGCGGTAGCCCGCTGCCGTGAATATCTACAAACGGTACCAAGCAGTACAGAACCCGTCTATGCGCGGACTCGGTTTGTGACCTAACAAACGACCCGGCGCGCCTCTCGTGAAGAGGCGCGCCGAGTCCGGATGCGGGCGAATTGCTATCTGGCGACAGTGGCTGCTCGCGTTTTCGCTCCCTCGCGAATCCGCGGAATCAGCTCGTGACCCCAGTCCACGACGTCCTTGAGCGGGTCGAATCCACGGATCAGGAACTTGCTCACGCCCAGGTCGTAGTACTGCAGGAGTGCTTCGGCGACCTGATCCGGCGTACCGACGTGGGCGGTCGAATTGCCGCCCGGCCCGGTGAGTTTCGTGATTCCGAACCAGAGGCGCTCGTCGTGAACCTCCTTCTTTGCCGCCTGCTCCTGCAGCCGCTGTCGCGACACCGCCGTGCTGGACTTTTTGTATTCCTGCGCAAACGCACTAACGGCGCCCTGGCGAGCAAGCGCGTCGTCGTAGATCTGCTGCGCCCGCTGCCATGCAGCTTCCTCGGTCTGCGCAACGATCGGTCGGGTCGACAAACTGAACTCCACCGACCGGCCGTGCCGGGCCGCTGCCTCACGAATCAGCCCAATTCGCTCCGCCGTCTGTTCCAGCGGCTCACCAAACAACATGAAGACGTCGGCATGTTGCGCACCGACCTCAACCGCGATCGGTGACTGCCCACCGAAGTAGATCGGGATGCCGGCGCCCGATGCCGGCCGTACGGCGCTCAATGCCTGCTCAAGCTTGTAGAACTCGCCGTCGAAATCGAACGGCACTTCCGACGTGAACGTTTGACGCAATACCTGAATGAACTCGGCGGTGCGGCGATACCGTGCGTCCTTGTCGATGAAATCGCCATCACGGCGCTGGTCGACGTCGCTCCCGCCAGAAATGTTGTGAATTGCGACCCGGCCGCCACCACTGAAGTGGTCCAACGTGGCCAACTTCCGTGCCTGCAAGGTCGGAGTCACAAACCCAGGGCGATGCGCGATCAGGACACCAAGATTTTCGGTATGGTGCAGCACCTCGGACGCAACGGTGAAACCGTCCGGCGCGGTCGAGCGGTATCCGATGAGGACTCGGTCGAACTTCGCCTCATCATGTGCCTTGGCAAACTGGCGTACGTAATCAACATCGATGACCTCAGGGTCCGATGCCGCCGTTGACTCGGACTCGTGACGAGTGCCGACCATTCCAATGATTTCGAGCTTCATCACGCCTCAATCTTCGTGCCGTCGAACCGCTGCGCGGCAAGGTATTGATCGAATCCAGTGACCTTCTTACTGCGGGCGAATATCCGCGGCCAGCTGAACAAGAATGTATTGGGCATCGCCTTCACCGCCACAGCGACCGCGTCCTGCAGCACCTGCTTGTAGCTCGGGTCCTCGATCGGTGTGGTCGAGACTTTCTGTAGCGCGGCGATCACTTCGGGTGGGCTGTTACGGCCTAGATTCATCAGACCCTCCGGCCCGAACAGGACCTCCATCGCCTGCGCCGGCGACTCGCGGCCGGAGAAACTGTCCAACGTGAACGGCGCCTCCCGTTTGATGTACTTGACCTGGGTAGCTTGGGCCGCGGGAATCGTCTTGATCGTGACGTCGATCCCGGCATCGCCTAACTGCGCGGCGATCTGCTCGGGTAGCGCATTGTCCGTTTCCGAACTCGTCAGCTCGATCTTCAGCCCATCCGGATAGCCCGCCTCCGTCAATAGCGCCTTCGCCTTGCCCAGGTCATGTGGGTACAGATCGTCGAGGTCGCTGTTGTACGCCTCGTAGCCCTTCGGGAACGGCTGATAGTTGACCTCGCCATAGCCAAACGCGGAGACGTCCACGAGCGCCTGCCGATCTAGCGCGTACTTGATCGCCTCGATGACCTTCGGGTTGTCGTAGGGAGCCACCGTGTTGTTGATGTCGAGCGTGCGAACGGTGAGCACGTTGTTGACATCGATGTCGAAGCCCGCGGCCTTCGCCGCGTCGACCTGCGAAGGAGGGATCGACGCTATGTCGTATTGCCCGCTCTGCAGGCCTGCGACGATCACCGAGTCATCGGCAGGCTGCTTCTGAGTAAGAGTCTTCAAATGGATGTCGTCGGCATTCCAATAGCCGTCGAACTTCTTGAACTGCGCCTCGGAGCCCGGCTTGTATGACGTCAGCTGGAAAGGTCCGCTACCGACCGGCTGGGTCGCGAGGGTCTTGGGGTCGGCTTCGAACGCCGCGGGGCTGACGATCATCCCGGTCAGTCCGGCAAGCAGAAGCGGAATCTGGTAGTCCGCGTGCGTCAGATTGAGACTGACCTCCGCGGGCGAGACGACGTCGATACTGCCGATAACCGCTAACTGTGCCTGTTTTGTGGAGTAGTCAGCATCCCGGCCCCGCTCCAGGCTTTTCTTCACCGCCGTCGCGTCCAACGCCGAGCCGTCGCTGAACGTCAGACCTTCGCGAAGTTTGAAGGTCAACTTGGTGCCGTCTGCGTTGTAGGCCCACGACTCGGCGGCCTCGGGCACGGCCTTGCCGTCGGGGTCCTGTTTGGTCAGCCCGGAGTAGACCAGCGACAGCGCGTGCACATCATTGCCGGCGCTCGAGGCAACCGGATCCCATGATGTGGGCAATCGCCATCCCCAGTCCAGATGGGTGCTGTCGTTGGAGCCGCCACTTGCGCTACTGCATGCAGCGGTAGCGGCAATGAGTGCGGTCAAGACGGCAATGAGCTTAAAGCGGATGCGTTTCATCGAAATAGAGTCCTCAGCGAGGTAAAAAAGGCCAGCGGGCAGGCAACTTGCAGCCCTCACCCGAAAATCGAGCGCGCGAGCGCGTGGGCCAAGAGTGGCTGTTACAAAAAGGAATGGCGGGTCAGCAGAAGGGACACGCGCAGTGGAAGGCCCTGTCTTGGGGCGCTACTCCATTAACAACAACAAGCAGAAGTGCTGGCGCGCATAAGATCGATCGCGCGGCGAGAGGTCAACACGGCTCGAGAGGGCAAGGGGATCGAGTGGGCAACCACGATCTTGGTGGACACCGCCAAATTGAATCGCGCGATGCTATTCAACGCGCACAGAAAGCAGACAGTACCAAGCGGTACAGATGTCGGCTAGACGCGGACGGCCAGATGTGACCTAACGTACGCGAGCCCTATGTCCATCGAGATGCGGACGAAGTGAGCGTCTCGGTGCAACCGGCCGAGTAAAAGCCCGCCCTGTATGGCTGAAAGCAACGCACTGGCCAAGTCGTCGGGGTCCGCGTCGACGCGCAAGTCGCCGCTCTCGCGCAATCGCACCATTACCGCTGCGAACTGTCCGCGCCATTGCTCGAACGCATCGGCCAGCGCCGCGCGCAGCACGTCGTCGTGGTCGAGTTCGCCGGCGAACTTGCCGAGTCGGCACGCAATCGGTCCGGCGTCCGTGCCGTGCCGCTCCACGAATGCCGCATGCCATGCCTGCAGATCCGACCACCGATGAATCGAATCGAGACTTGGCTCGGTGGACAGCACGCGTTCCAGCTGGGTTTTGATGACTGCGGCCACGAGATCCTGCTTGCCGCCGAAGTAGTGGTATAGCTGAGATTTTCCGGCACCACTGTGTTCAAGCACCTGATCGAGCCCGGTCTGACAGATCCCGTTTTGAAACATCAGGTCCGCGGCCGCGTCGACGATCGCGCCACGCGTACGCCGGCCTCGTGCGGTTGTGGGCAGTACCGGAGCTGATTCTGTGTGAGCGCTGGACATGAGCCGAGCGTACCGCCGATGGCGACCGGTTGTACCGGACTGTACATATTCGGGGTGTGCGGTACTCCACCCACCCGAATCAGGCACAATAGGACCTGGCCAGCGGCACACGCTGACCCTGGGCGCGCACACATGCGCGAAGTCGATCCGCTTCCCCACTGCTCGGAAGTCTCCGGATACGCCGTGCGTAAGCAACGTCGAAATGTCCCTGAACGAACCGCCCATCGATTCCACCTCCACCAGTCCCCGATCGCCGTCGACCGCACCCTTCCCGTGGGTCGGCCTGATCGCGCTCGCGTCCGCCGTCTTCTTGTCGGTCACCTCCGAGATGGTGCCGACCGGTCTGCTGCCAGACATGAGCAGGTCCCTCGAGGTCACCGAGGCCCAGATCGGCCTGCTCGTTACGTATTTCGCGGTGACCGTAGTCGTGACGAGCACACCGCTGACCGCCCTCACGCGCAGGGTCTCCCGGCACGCCATGGTTGTCGCCGTCCTCGTCGTACTCGCGATCAGTAATGCCCTCACCGCGATCGCGCCGAACTACGAGTTCGTCGTTGCCTCACGTGTACTCGGTGGGCTCGCGCACGGCCTGTTCTGGTCAATCGTCGGTGCATACGCCGGCCACTTGGTGCCCAAGGCGCAGATCGGGCGGGCCGTGTCAGTGGCGCTCAGTGGTGGCTCGATCGCCTTTGTCCTGGGCATTCCGATCGGCACCGGCGCCGGCCACGCATTCGGCTGGCGGCTGACATTTGTCGGGCTCGGCGTACTCATGTTGATTGGCGCCGTCGTCATCTGGTACTTCTTGCCGGCCGTCGACCGGGCCGAGCCAGTACGCCGCACCGCTGCCGCCGATGGGACCCGCGCCCGGCGGGACACGTCGATCGTGCCGGTGCTACTGGTCTGCACCATCACCGCGCTGATCATGATCGGGCACTACTCGTTCTATACCTACATTGCGCCGTTCCTGATTGACGAGTTCGGAGTCAGTGAGGGCGCTATCGGGCCGCTGCTGTTTGGCTACGGGATCGCGGGCGTCGTCGGCCTGATCCTCGCCGGATCGGTGTTGGGCCGGCGCCCCCAACTCGGTCTGATCCTCGCCATGGTCGTCACGGGGGTCGCGGTCGCCGCGACCTCGCTGTTGACGGGGGTATTCGTGCTGGGGATTGGCGCGTTCCTCGTGTGGGGAGCGGCCTTTGGCGCGTTACCGCCGTTGATGCAGACTCGCCTGCTGCATACCGCGTCCGCGTCGTTCAGGGACACCGCGAGCGCGGTCTATACAACGGCGTTCAACATCGGCATCGGCGGCGGCGCCCTCGTCGGCGCGATAGTCTTCGACGCCTTCGGTGTTGCCCGGCTTCCGTGGGTCTATGTCGGGGTAGTCGTAGTGGCACTGGTGCTGGCGGTGCGCACCGATCAAATCACCCGCCGGCGAGAACTTTCGAGCGCACTTTAGGGATCAGTAAGATCGCGACGGCGGCGAGGAAGCAGACGCCCCCGGAGGAGAGCCACGCCAGGAGATAGTCGCCCTGGCTCTCGCGGATCCAGCCGGCGAAGCTGGCCGCGACACCGGCGCCAATCATGTGCCCGGCGAACACCCATCCGAACACAACCCCGGCACGTGCGGCACCGAAGTGCTCGCGACATAGCGCGACGGTCGGCGGCACGGTCGCGACCCAGTCCAGGCCGTAGAAGATGATGAAGAAGAAAAGCGGCGGCTGCACGGTGGAGTCCAGCAGTTGCGGAAGCAGGATCAGTGACAGGCCGCGCAGCGAGTAGTAGACGAACAGCAGCTTGCGCGGGTCGATTTTGTCGGTGAGCCATCCGGACAACAGGGTGCCAACGATGTCGAAGATCCCGATCACCGCCAGCAGGTTCGCCGCGGTTTGAGTGGGTAGGCCGTGGTCGTGCCCGGCCGGAATGAAGTGGGTGGCAATCAGCCCGTTGGTGGAGAAGCCGCAGATGGCGAAGGTCAGCAGCAGTATCCAGAAGACCCGGTTGCGTAGGCCCGACTTCAGCTCGCCGATCGCGACAGTCGCGGGCGAACGAGTCTCTTTGGCCGGCTCGGGGAGCTCGCTGGGTGCATCTTCGATGCCGTACACCGTCGTACCAACGTCCTCGGGGTGGTCGGCCATCACCACGAGGAAGATCGGGATCAGGACAAACGCGAGGACCGTGACCACGAGGGCGGCGGCACGCCAGCTGCCACCGGTCACGATGGAAGCGATCAGCGGCAGGAACAGTAGTTGCCCGGTCGCGGACGCCGCCGAGAATAGCCCGACGACGAGGCCGCGGTGCCGATAGAACCACCTGTTGGCGACGATCGCGCCAAAGACCAGCGCCAGCGAACCGGTGCCGACGCCTATCGCGACGCCCCACAGCATCCACAGCTGCCAGGGCGCGTTCATGAGCGCCGTCAGTCCGCTGCCCGCACCGACCAGCAGCAGCGCGATCGCCACGACACGGCGGATACCGAACCGTTCCATCAGCGCCGCGGCAAACGGTGCGGTCAGCCCGTAGATGATCAAGTTGAGGGTCACCGCGCCGGAAGTCACCGTGCGCGACCAGCCGAAGGTCTGCTCTATCGGTTCGAGTAGGACGCCGGTCGAGGAGCGGAACGCCGAGGTAGAGATCAGGGCCAGGAACGTCACGAAGGCGATCCACCACGCGCGGTGAACGCGTTTACGGCGCTTCTTGGCCGGGGTTGTTTCGTCGGCAGAAGCCTGGGTCACGGACACTAGATGATCGTACATGCCGACACTATATTTTTTATAGTGAGTTGTTTCTCGGGCTCTATGCCGAGCACGGAAGCAGCTTCTGCCGGTCTTTCGCGGTGAGCACTCGCAGTACCGACGCGTTGATCTTCTCCTGAAACGCCGGGTCCGACGCGCCGTCGGTCAACAGAGCCGCCGTCATTATTGGCGCCTGGGACGGTACGGCGGTCAGTACGACGTCGCCACCGGCTGCGACGAACCGGGTAGCCCGATCCCCGATCGGCACGGCTGCAACGGACTTCGCCGCGCCGACATCGTCGGAGAGCACGACACCACCAAACCCGAACGTGCCTCGCAAGAGCCCGGAGACGATCGCCGGGCTGAACATCGCCTGGTTCGCCGGATCAAGCTGTGGATACAACGCGGACGAGACCATCATCAGCGGCACACCGTGGGCAATCGCGGCCTTGAACGTGCCGAGCGATGGATCGGCTGCGGTGAGCTGATTGTCGGTGATGCCGACCGCGGAGTCGTCGGTGTTCTGCGAGATCCGGCCGATCCCCGGGAAATGCTTCGCCGTTGGCAGAACGCCGGCGGCGGTCATGCCGGCGGCGAAGGCGAGCATCGGCGGTGTCGCTTGCTCGGCGGTCGCGCCATACTGCCGGTTGAATTTGCCGATCGGTCCGTTCCCGGTGCCGATCGAAGTCGGTACGACGTCTGCGACCGGCGCGAGGTTGATGTCGATTCCAGCGGCCTTCAGCTGTGCACCGAGGCCTTGAGCCTGGGTGGTGAGCTCAGGGAGCGGGAGCCCGGCCTGGGTCCGCGCATCGGGCAGCGGATTGAAACCAGGGCCCTTGAGCTGTTGGACCTGCCCGCCTTCCTGGTCAACGGCCGTCCACACCTTGACCGCACCGGTCGCCTCGGCCGTCGCGCTCTGCTCTACCGCGGCGATCGCGGTCTGGACGCTCGACGCGCCGCCGTCCCACCCGCCGAGAAGGAAGACCGAACCGACATGGCTCGTCGCGATGAGTGCTGCCACGTTCGCCTGCTGGCCCGGCTGCAGCGCGACCATGATCAGCTGACCGGCCCGTTGCTCCGGGGTGAGCGCGGCGAACGTCGTCTGTGCGCACGTCGGCGGCGGCGGAGGCGGCGCAGACGTGGACGACGGGCTCGCGGACTGGCTGGACGAGCGGGCTGTGCTCGTGCTGCTTGCCGACGGCGGGGCGTTGCTCTTGGCGGTCGCCGTACACCCGGTGGCCGCGGTGGTGAGGCCGACAAGGCAGGCAGCTATCACCGCCGTACGCCGTCGTGCTCCGCGCGCCATCTACTCCCTCAGCCTGTCGTCCGTGCAATGCCGCTCCACCCTATGCGTCGCCTACCCTGGTGCGATGCGGCAGCGTTGGTTCGAGAATGTCGATCGGCGTACGACGTCGAACGACGTCCCCGGGGCTACCCCGGGGTCAACCGGCATGGCCGGGCACCTCACCACGCGCGAGGCACTGCGCTTCGCGGCAGCTAGTCGCGCGCACGACAGGAATGGTCGAGCGACGCTGCCGCATCTCAATCATCCAGGGCTGCTGTGAGAAAGGACCTCGCCACCGCTCTCGCCGGAGCGTTCCTGTCTGGTGAGTGGACGTCGTCGGGGCTGTTCGACAGCGCCGTTCCCGTTGTCCAGGGACCGACCCCCTGGCTGCCGGCGCTGATCAGGCAGATCTTGGCCGTCTACCCGGCGGCGCCGCTGGATCGGTCCCGCGAACTTGCCGTCGTCATCGGCTCACGTCCGGCCGCCGGTGGCGCTAAGTCGGCAAGACCGATCGCCTGGCCGGCCGCAACTACCCAAATGACCAGCAACCCGTGGCATCTGCCCGCGCTGCACGGCTTAGGCGACCTCGCCGAGATGCTGGACCTGGGCGCCACGGAGCTGGCGTGGTTCACCGACCCGCGGCACTGGGCGAGATCGACGACAGACCGGCGGCTGCGCCATTACCGGGTCACCACGAAAGTCGCAGCGAGTGGCGCCGTCCGCGTTCTCGAGGCGCCGAAGTACCGGCTCAAGAGTCACCAGCGACGGTTCCTTACTGAGATCCTCGACCGGATTCCCGCACACGACGCGGCACATGGGTTCCGCGCCGGGCGCTCCGTCGCCAGCTACGCCGCGCCGCACGGCGGACAGCCAGTCGTCGTACGGATGGACCTCGAAGGATTCTTTGCAAGCATCACCGCGGGCCGCGTCTACGGCATCTTGCGAAGCGCCGGCTATCCGGAGCCGGTCGCGCATGCCCTGACCGGGCTGGCGACAACGGTGCTACCTCGCGCAGAGTGGAACGCGATCTCGCCGCCGGCCAATCCTGACCTGCGCGAAGCACACTGGCGCCTCGGCCGCCGGCTGGCCGGACCACATCTGCCGCAGGGCGCACCGACCTCCCCCGCGCTGGCGAACCTCGCCGCCCATCGGCTCGACGTCCGGCTCAGCGCCCTGGCGTCCTCCTGGGGCGGGCGGTACACCCGGTACGCCGACGATCTCGCGCTATCTGGAGGGATCGGCTGGCGTGGCGACGTCTCGCGGTTGGTCGCACTGGTCGGCGACATCGTGCGTGATGAAGGCTTTCGGCTCAACGACCGCAAGACCGCCGTGCTACCGGCGCACTCACGTCAGGTACTCGGCGGTCTGGTCGTCAACGAACGGCCGCATGTTTCGCGCGCCGAGGTCGACCTGTTACGCGCGGTGCTGCACAACTGTCGCAGGGACGGGCCGAGCACACAGAACCGTGCCGGCGTACCGGACTTCGAGGGCCATCTGCGCGGACGGATCGCGTGGGTCGCGCAGCACGATCCGGCGCGGGGGGCACGCCTGCGTGCCCTGTTCGACGCTATCGACTGGTCGTTCTAGGAAGAATGCTGTCATATTAGGTTCGATACCGAACCGACAGTCTCGATATACGACAGGGGTCGCATCAGCGGCCGTCCAGGCACCGCAGCGAAGGAATACGACATTGGCCGACACAGTAGCTTCCGCCGACGGCACCCCCATCGCCTATCAATCGGCAGGTGCGGGAGACGCCCTAATTCTGACGGTAGGCGCGTTGTCCGCCAGCCAATCTGTCGGCCCTCTCGTCGATCTTCTTGCCGACCAGTTCACCGTGTACAGATACGACCGACGAGGTCGCGGCAGCAGCGGCGACAGCACGTCGTATTCGGTTGCACGCGAGGTCGAAGACCTGCGTGCGGTCCTGCAGGTCACCGGTGGGTCAGCGAACCTTTACGGACACTCAAGTGGCGGGATCCTCGCCCTCCGCGCCGCGCACAGCACGCCGGGATTTGCCAAAGTTGCCGTATACGAACCCCCGTTCTGTGTCGAACCGAAGCCAGGGTTCCCCGAACACATCGAGAAGTTGCTGGCCGACGACAACCGCGACGAGGCCGTGGCAGAGTGGATGCGATCCACCGGCGCGCCATACAACGACGGCTGGAAACATGCACCGTTCTGGCCGAGCCTCGTCGCCCTCGCCCACACTCTCCCGTACGACCTCAGACTGGCCGGGGACGGCACCGTCCCTTCGGAGGAGTTGGCGCATATTTCGGCCGAGACTCTCGCACTGTATGGCGGAGACAGTCAGGGCTGGGCGCTTGAGTCGGCCACCGCGGTCGCGGCTGCTATTCCGGGTGCGCGCGCCAAGATGGTTCCAGGTCAGGGGCACCCCGTTGCGCATGAGGTCGTCGCGCCGATCCTGGCCGATTTCTTCCTGCAATAAACACATCCGGCACTGCCTGCGCGGACCGTCCATCGCGGACGGTCACCGATTCCGGGGGACGGACTAGCGATGGGCCGCCGAATTCTTGCGTGCGCCAGTTACGGACTTGAAGACCACTAGGACGATCAGTGCGATGGCGAGATACCAGCTGTAGTCGGCGATCTTATCGACCACGTGCTTCGCAGGCTCACCGATGCGATACCCGAGATACAAGAAGATGCTGCGATACAACAACGCACCGATGAAGTCGATCAACAAAAATATGCGTAGTCGCATACCGGTGAGCCCGACGAAGGCGTACACGATCACGTTGGGGATAAACGGTATGAACCAGGACAAGAAGATCGCCACGCCGCCGAAACGCTTCGCGGCCCGTTCGGCCACCCGGGCCATGCGCTGCGCCCAGCGCGACGGCCCGGTGAACATCGCGATGATCCGCAGGCCCCACAGCTTGCCGGCCCACCAGAAAATCCAGTCGAACTTAATGGACGTCAGAGCGGCGGCGAGCAGACCCAGCCACCAGAACGGTTCGGACCCGATCCTGGCCCGCGCCCCGATGTCGATCATCGCGATGTTCGAGCCGCTGAAAGCCGCAAGCGCG
This sequence comes from Antricoccus suffuscus, assembly GCF_003003235.1. Classification (NCBI taxonomy): domain Bacteria; kingdom Bacillati; phylum Actinomycetota; class Actinomycetes; order Geodermatophilales; family Antricoccaceae; genus Antricoccus; species Antricoccus suffuscus. The sequence goes on along the minus strand of NZ_PVUE01000003.1, from coordinate 117,248 downwards.
TAGGTGTTGAGGCTCAGAATCAATGGCTTCAGGGGCAGCGTCGCAAGGCTGTAGAGCGAAATCGCCATGATCGCGCCCCAGCACCACTTGTCGGCCTTAGTCGCTTTCCCTTCCCATGGCCAGGGAGATACCGCGGCCGGGCGCGCGTCTGCGACCGCCTCGTCCGCGGCTGGATCGACGTCAGAATCGGTGTCGACTACTTCGTCCGCGGACGGATCAACGTCGGATTGCTCTGGCATGCCTCGCTCAGGATTCTAGGGTCAGGATCGACCCTGCGACACTACCCGCAAAGCCAGATGTCCCGGCCGCGCTCACACCCAAATAACGTCGTACGTCCCGGTCGCGATTGTGGCCAGGAGGTATGACGTTACGAAGTCTTTAGGTGTGTCGGATCGTCAAGCCACCGTCAACCGGGATGACCGCGCCGGTGACGAACGACGATGCGGGCAGGCACAGGTTGAGGGTCATCTGGGCGACCTCCTCGGCGAGGCCGTAACGGCGTAGCGGCACGCGCGCCTTCGCGTAGCGCGCCTTGTCCTCGGCGGGATACTTCTCGGTCATGCCGGTATTGATCGGCCCGGGGCAGATGCAGTTGACCGTGACGCCTTGGTAGCCGAGTTCAACCGCGAGCGACTTAGTCAGGCCGGTCACGCCCGCCTTGGACGCGGCGTACGCAAGAATGCCGCGCTGCGCCACGATCGCCTCCGTGGAGGCGATGTTAATGATCCGCGGCGACGGCGACTTGAGCAGATGCGGCAGCGCCAGCCGAACGAGACGGATCTGCGCGGTGAGGTTGACGTCAAGCGTCTTGCTCCAGATCTCCTCGAACTCCTCTTCGTCCATCACGGTGGAGTTGCGGATCGAGACGCCCGCGTTGTTGACCACGATGTCGAGCCGCCCGGCCCACTCGATGGCCTGGCTGACAAGGTGCTTGAGGTGGTCGCGGTCGGCCACGTCGGTGACGACGCCAAGTGCACTGTCTGCGCCGAACCGCTCGTTGATGTCGTCGACGACGGCCGCCACTCGGTCCTCGCCTAGGTCAGCGATGACGACCTTCGCGCCTTCGGATGCAAACAGTTGGGCAGTCGCGCGACCCATACCGCTCGCCGAACCGGTCACGATAGCGACCTCGCCGGTGATCGAGCGACTCAATGACGGGACGGGCGCTGCCTGCGATGGAGTAGTCATGAGCGGATCGTAACTCGCGACGCATTCAGCAGGTCAGCGCGCGTCCGTATCAGTGGGTGTCCTCGGCTGTGACCTCCGAACGATCACCGGACCACAGGGTGTGGAAGGTGCCTTCTTTGTCGGTCCGCTTGTAAGTATGTGCACCAAAGAAATCGCGCTGCCCCTGCACCAGCGCGGCCGGCAGGCGTTCTGCCCGCAGACCGTCGTAGTACGCCAGCGACGAGGAGAACGCCGGTGCGGGAATGCCGGACTGCGCGGCGGCGACGACGACGCGCCGCCAGCCGTCCTGCGCCGCGGTCAGTGCCTCGCGGAAGTACGGCGCGGACAGCAACGCGACGAGGTCCGGCTCATCGGCGTACGCGTCGGTGATCCGATTCAGGAACTGCGCCCTGATAATGCAGCCGCCACGCCAGATCGCTGCTATATCGCCCTTTTTGATGTCCCAGTCGTATTCTTCGGCACCCTGAACGATCAGGTCGAACCCTTGCGAGTAGGCGACGATCTTGGACGCGAACAGTGCGAGCCGGACGTCCTCGATGAACGCTTCAGCGTCGTCGACCGCCGACGCTGACGGGCCGGGCAGATCGCCCGTAACGGCGCGCTGCTTCGGCTTCGAGGACAGCGACCGCGCAAACACCGCCTCAGCGATGCCGGACACCGGAATACCTAGATCGAGCGCGGTCTGGACGGTCCATGCACCGGTCCCCTTCGCGCCGGCTTGGTCGACGATCACATCGACGAGCGCTTTGCCCGTCTCTGCGTCGGTCTGACGAAGCACCTCTGCCGTAATCTCGATCAGGTAGCTGTTGAGCTCTCCGTCGTTCCACTTCCCGAATATGTCGGCGATCTGCGCCGGCGAGGCCCCCGTGCCTTGCCGGATCAAGTCGTAGGCCTCACCGATCAACTGCATGTCGGCGTACTCAATACCGTTGTGGACCATCTTCACGAAGTGGCCCGCACCATCCGTGCCGACATGGGTCACGCAAGGTTCCCCCTCGGCGACGGCAGCAATCGTGGAAAGGATCGGCCCGAGTGTCTTGTATCCCTCGACAGATCCGCCTGGCATCAGCGACGGGCCCTTGAGTGCGCCCTCCTCACCACCCGAGATACCGCACCCGACGAAGTTGATGCCGGTCTCGCGCACCGCCTTTTCGCGCCGGATCGTGTCGGTGAACAACGAGTTGCCGCCGTCCACAATGACGTCACCAGCCTCGAAAACCTCGCACAACTCGTCGATGACCGCGTCGGTTGGGCGACCGGCCTTGACCATGATGATCGCGGTGCGCGGCTTCTGCAGCGAGTCGGCGAACTCCTGCACAGTGGCGGTGTGCACGAAACCGGCTTCCGGATGCGCTTCGAGGAGCGCGTCGGTCTTAGCCGTGGTCCGGTTGTAAACGGCGACCGTGTTGCCTTCGCGACTGGCTAGGTTGCGGGCAAGGTTGGACCCCATGACGGCGAGCCCGACGACTCCGATGTTGGCTGATGGTTCGATCTCGCTCATATTTCGTCCTCACCGTTTGACACGTTCATCACAGGCTATCGCGGGTGACTTGCGACCAGGAGACGAGTCGGCGGACACCGCGCCGTCACGCTACCCAGTCGATGCGGCGGCCTTCGGATCGAGCGCCGGACCTGAGGGGAACAGGGCTATCAGTGCGGCCGGGACCGCGCGCGCACTCCCGACGTCGTACCCGAGCCCGCGGACGGCATCTTGGGAGACAAATCGGTAGCTCATTGCGCTGTCGGTCACCAACCAGTAGACCCGATCTGGCTCCGGTACGTCGCCGTCATACACCAACGCGCCGCTGCCGGCGATAGTGGCCGACTCCGCGGTGCCCGGTCCGCCGACCGCGACGGCGGCGATGCCCTCCCGCGCAGGGACGGTGGCCGGGAGCGCGACTGACGTCGGCCCCGTGCCGTCCTCGGGAATAGACAGGCACAGCGGGGACTCGGGCTGCACGATCAGGTCGAACGGGGAGCCCGAACTCGTCGATATTGCTGTGGCACGGATCGGTATTACGCCCAACAGGTCGTCGGACAGCACGACACTCGGCGAATCGCTCAGCCCCAGAATCGCCTGCGTCTGGGCGGGCAGCCGATAACGCCCGTCCGCAGCCAGAAGCCACGCGGCCCCCGCGCTATCTCGGATGACGGCGGCCGTGCCGGCGGCGAGCGGCTTAGGAGGCGGCAACCCGATGATCAGGTGCAACCGCTGCGGATCCGCTGTCGCACAGACAGTCCAGGGGCCATGCGCGAACTGCTCTGAGCGCGGAAGCACGTCCGGTGCGCCCGGTATCCCGACCGGTGGTCCCTTTGGCGCCTGCGCGACCGCCTCCGCGCCGACCGTGGTGATCTTGCCGCCGCCAGCCAACATCGCCGAACCGAGGTTGAGCGCGGGGTGCACAACCCCGTCGATGACGACGTACCTATCGGTGCTCCCCTTCACCGCGATAGAGCCGTTGTCGGGGATTTCGGCCGTACTCAGCCCGGTCATGAAGCCGACGAGCGCGACGGCCGCGACCGTCACGCACGCGAGGACGAGACTGGCAACGGCCGTGCGTCGTGCCCGCCGAATCGGATCTCGCGTCAGGTCGGGGTCACCACTGAGGAGTGCGGCTGTACGCCGGCGCGCGGCGTACGACTGCGCCTCGGCCTCGGCTGCGGGGGTTGTCACTTGGCTAGTCCCACAGGTTCAAGACGGCACCATAGACGCCGCCGATCGCAAGCACCACTGGCGTTACGGCGACCATCAGCATCATCTCGACGATGTCGCCGAGTCGGCGTAGCCGGTGGGCCCGCCATTGCAGCACTACCGCGACGTTCGTCAGGAAGCAGCCTGCGACAATGATGCCTAGTGCGCTGAGCATCAGCGGGTCTGTCCAGGAGATCACTGATATTAATGCGATTAGTCCGCAGAGTCCGCAGCCGACCAGCGCACCTACCTGCCGGCGATCCCGGAATGTTTGGGCCCGGATCAACGTCAACGCAACTACTACCGCCGCCAATGCATGCGCCGTCGAGTCATCGCCACGAGTGAGGACGAAGACCGCCCCTGCCATCGCGGCGGCGATGCCGGTGACCAGTCCGGATAACGCCTGGGCGGCCCGCCGTACGCTCCCCCTCGCCTGGTCGATCGGTATCGCACCGTCGTGATCCTGCCGATTGTCCAGCGCACTGACCCCGCTCAGTCGCAGCGCCAACGATGGTGCGCCCACGAGCGCTACTATGCCCGCGGCACCTACAATCGCAGCCGCCAGCGAACGCTGACCGGTCGCGAGTAGTACCAGTCCGCCCGTGGCGGCGAAGGCCGAAAACGCCGATGCGGCGTACGGCAACGGTCCCCTCACGCCGAGCAGCAGGCAACCGAGCACGCATACCGCTTCGACGGCGACCGCGGCGGCCAGTACGCCAGCGCCATCGAATCCACCACCGGCAATGGCGTTACCGGTGACCGCAGCCCAACACACCGCGAGCACTACCGCCACTAACGCGTGTTGCCGCGTATCAGCGCACGTCGTCGCCACGTATGCGGCCACCCAGAGGGCCGCGATCGCTCCGGCTCCGATCAACACTCGCTGGGTCGGTTCGAGGCTGGCCGTGACACCCACGACCGCCAGCAACATGGTGATGACACCGAAGGCCATTCCCGCGATGGCGGTATGCCGCGGAAGCCAGTTGGCCTGCGTAGCCTCTTCGCTGATGATCTCCGCGACATCGTCGTAGCGCTCCAGATCGTCGGTCTCGGCGCGGCGTACGAACAGCAGGTCGCCGTCCCGAATGTCCGCGTCGCGCAGACCCACGTCCCGGCTGATCGCCCGGCCATCGACGCCGGCGACCTCCCACGTCTCGGCGCTGAGGTTGCCTTTTATCTTGAGCTCATCGAAGAGAAACGGCAGCAGCAGCGCCAGTGGCACCCTGTTGGGCACCGCAAGATCTGCGCGCCCGGTCGGCGCGAAAACCGTTACCCGCGACCGCTGCATGTCCATCGCCACCGCCATTCTGTACTTCGAGAGCTAGCCCCTTCCGCCATATCCATACGTCGAGTGCTGGTCCTAGCGTTCCTGGAATTGCCGAACTGGCCCGTCAACCACGTCACGGCTGTGGATAGCGACGTCGCTGTCCACAGCCGGCTCACGAACTGCCCACCCCGCGCGAGGAATCTCTACACACGAACTGCCCTGTGTGGACTGGACAGGCAGACCGTGGCATCAACCCCTACGGTAGGAGGATGGATCCTGTCGAGGCACTCCGCGAGATCGCGTACTGGCTTGAGCGTGCCCGCTCCGAAACCCACCGCGTCAAGGCGTACCGGCGCGCAGCGGACATCGTCGAGGGTCTTAGTGCCGATGAACGTGCCACACATCAGAACGACCACAGTTGGCAGAAGCTCGCCGGCATCGGCCCGAAGACGGCGAAGGTCATCGCCGAGTCGTACGACGGGACGCCGGCGTACCTCGCCGAGCTGATGGACGAGGCCAAGCCTATCGGCGGCGGCGAACTGCGAGCGGCGCTCCGCGGTGACCTGCACACTCATTCCAACTGGTCCGACGGTGGAAGCCCGATCGAGGAAATGATGCGTCGCGCGGCCATTCTCGGCCACGACTACTGCGCGCTGACCGACCACTCGCCGCGCCTGACAGTGGCCAACGGGCTGTCCGCGGACCGGCTGCGCGACCAGTTGGACGTCGTCGCGCGGCTCAACGTCGAACTCGCACCGTTTCGCATCCTCACCGGGATCGAAGTCGACATCCTCGAGGACGGGACGCTTGACCAAGACCCCCAACTTCTCGCCGAGCTCGACATCGTCGTCGCGAGCGTTCACTCCAAGCTCCGGTCGGACCGTACGACGATGACCAGGCGCATGGTCACCGCCATCGCCAACCCGCTCGTCGACGTACTCGGACATTGCACAGGGCGACTCGTCGAAGGCGCTCGTGGGACAAGACCTGAGTCCGAGTTCGACGCAGAGATCGTTTTCGAAGGATGCCGCCAGTTCGGTACGGCGGTCGAGATCAACAGCCGACCCGAACGCCAAGACCCACCCGACCGACTTATCGACCTCGCCCTTGAGATGGGCTGCCAGTTCGCGATCGATACCGACGCGCACGCACCGGGCCAGCTCGACTGGCAGGGCTACGGTTGCGAGCGTGCCGAGGCGCGCGACGTGCCGGCAGACCGAGTCATCAACACTCTTCCCGTCGACGAACTTCTCGAATGGTGCGCCGACAATAGGTAGACCGCTCGCCTGTGGATAGTCGCCGCGCCATTCGCGTCAACGGCGCTACGGTCTGAACCCATGCACGGGGCAGCCGATTCCACGTACGACGAGATCGTGCTGCGCGCGCCTCCCACGGTCCCTGACGCCAACGGTGCCGGCGGCCTGATGACCGCGCTGCCCGCGATGGGTGGACTCGGATCGGTGGCGTACATGTTCGCGGGGCCACGCCATCCCGCTACCTACATCGCCGGCGGAGCGTTTCTGCTGCTGTCGTTGGGAATGGTCGTCGGCCTAATTGCTCGCGGGCGTGGTTCTAAGAAACAGGGTCTGGCGCGAAAGCGTCGATCGTACGACGCCTACCTTCGGGGGCAGCGCGCCGTCGTCAGAGACATCGCACGCATGCAGAGGGCTCAAATGAACGAGCGATTCCCTACACCACAGACACTCTGCGCCATCGCACCCTCCATCAAGCCACGCAACGCCGGTGACCGCGATTTCGGGGCACTCCGATTCGGAGTGGCCGCCCAACCGCTCATGGCTGTCCTTCGAGTTGAACCCGACGGTTCCGAGTCGGAGCCGGATATCGCGAGTGTCAGGCAACTCGATCTGTTCATCCAAGCGCACTCGTCACTCCCTGACCTGCCAACGACCATCTCGGTATACGACCACAAAAACATCCGAATTGCCGGAACCCGACAGGAGGTCCTTGGGCTCGGCCGCGCATTAATCACACATGCCGGCGCGTTTCACCGGCCCGGCGGACTCTCGATTTACATATACAGCGACGAAATCAGCGATTGGGAGTGGGCGAAATGGCTACCACACACTCACGGACGCATCGCTGTATCGCCCATGGATCTCGTCGAGCGGCTCCGACATGAGGCCGGGCACTCGATCGTCCTGACCGACGGCACACCACTGACCATTGACGGTGGCGACCGGGTGACTGTCATCCACCTCGGCGCCGCCTCGACGTACGACGCTCAGCTTCACATCGAGGGCGGCTATGTCACCCTCCGACGTGACGACGCGGCTAACACTCGTGCGCGCGCGGACTCGCTGTCAGCAGCCGAGGCCGAGGCCGTCGCCCGGGCAATAGCCCGAAGGTACGCCGAGGGCGCCGGCGTCAATGAGAGTGACAACTCGCTCTATACGCTTCTGAAAATCCCCGGCATACGGGCGATCGACGTGGAGGCGATCCGGGCCAACGCGCGGAATGCGCAACAGCGGCTGACGCTACCAATGGGCACGACCACAGATCTGCGGCCGCTGTTCTTGGATATCAAGGAGCCGGCTCAGGGAGGTATCGGACCGCACGGGCTTGTCGTCGGCGCAACTGGCTCGGGCAAATCGGAGCTGTTGCGCACCATGGTCCTCGGTGCGGCGGCGACACATCCACCAGACTTGCTTAACTTCGTGCTCGTCGACTTCAAAGGCGGCGCCACGTTCGCCGATATGTCTGGGATACCGCACACGTCGGCGTTGATCACCAACCTGCAAGACGACATCGTCATGGTCGACCGAATGCGCGACGCATTGGCCAGCGAGCTGAGCCGGAGGCAACGCCTCCTTAGCGCGGCCGGACATGCGACGTCGATCGGCGAATACGCCCAGCGCCGCTCGGCTCGACCTGATCTTCCGCCGCTTCCAAGCCTGGTCATCGTCGTCGATGAATTTACCGAGCTGCTGGCCCAGCAGCCAGACTTCATCGATGTCTTCGTCCAGATCGGGAGACTTGGTCGGTCGTTAGGGATCCACCTTTTACTTGCCACGCAGCACCTTGACGAGGCCCGGGTCCGTGGCTTGGAATCTCACCTTTCCTACCGGATAGCACTGCGGACGTTCTCCGCCGGCGAGTCACGCGCCGCAATCGGCGTACCCGATGCAAGCGAACTGCCATCGGCCCCCGGCCATGCCTTGTTGCGCAGCGACAGCACGTCGCTCATCCGGTTCAAGGCGGCACATACATTGGGACACGTCGCATCGGCGCCCGCCGCACCAAACGAAGTGACGGTCGAGCGTTTCTCCCTTCTTGGTTCGGCGAAGCCCTCTCACGACAAGTCCGTTGACAAGCCATTCGACAAGCTCAGCGGAGGCCTTACGGGCGACAATGCGGCGCTGCTGATCGCCGCGCTCACCTGCGTCGGCGAGCCGGCGCACAAGATCTGGCTGCCGCCGTTGGACCTGGCCGATCCACTCGATGCCATGCATCCGACGCTCGCGACTCGTACCGGTCGCGGGTACGGCGCGGACCCCGCTCGACCTCCGCTTGTCGTCCCGATCGGCACCGTTGACGAACCGCTGCAGCAACGTCGCAGCCGACTGGCGGTGGATTTCTCCCGCGCCGGTTCGCACTTGGCTGTCGTTGGCGCTCCCCGTTCTGGCAAGTCATCCTTGCTGCGAACGATCGTGCTCGCGGCCGCACTCCGGCATACACCGGCAGAGGCCAACTTCTATCTTCTGGACTTTTCCGACGGTTCGTTGGCAGCACTCGAACCCTTGCCGCACACCGGAAATTTCACGGCGGGCAGAGATCCCGAGATGGTACGGCGTACCGTCCAAGCCCTCACCGACCTCATTGCCACGCGCGAGGGCGCGCCGACGTACGACGGCGCGGACACGTTTCTGGTGATCGACGGGTACGCCGGATTTAGCCACGACTTCGAAGAACTATCGATACAGGTCAGGGCGATCGCCGAACGCGGTGCGGCGTACGGCGTGCACCTAGTGCTCAGCACTCATCGCTGGTCGGACCTACGACATGGGTTGCGGGACTTGTTCGGCACCAGGCTCGAGCTCAAGCTCGGCGACAGTCTCGACTCGGACATCAGCCGGCGCGCGCAAGAAGCCATCCCCGCCGACACGCCTGGGCGCGGGCTGACGCCGGACGGCCGACATTTTCTCGCCGCCGTACCGCGCGCTGACCGCACCCGGGGCATCACGCGCGCCGCCGCCGCAGAACGAGCTTTAGTCAGCCGGATCGCCCGGGACTGGCACGGTCCGGCGGCGCCCCACCTCGAGCCTCTCCCAAGCGTCATCCCGCTGGAAACCCTTACCTATCCGCATAACCGGATCTGTCTCGGGCTCAATGGCCGCACGTTTGAGCCGCTCTGCCTCGACCCGGACGAGGAGATCGGTCTGGTCACTCTCGGCGATCCCGCGTCAGGCAAGACGTCGCTACTACGCAGCATTGGCTGTCAGGTCCAAGACACTTTCCCTGCGGGTACGGCAAAACTGGTCGTCATCGACTACCGCCGCGATCTATTCGGCGATTTCGACGACGCGGCGATCCTCGGGTACGCCGCGACCAAGGACCATGCGAACGAGCTGATCACCGGCGTATGCGATGGGTTGGCCGCCCGCCTGCCCACCAACGAAGCGACGGAGACACAGCTGCGTGATCGCAACTGGTGGAGTGGCCCGCAGATCTACGTGCTCGTCAACGACTACGACCTCGTAGCGAATACGGCAGCCCATCCTCTGCTTCCGCTGCTCGAGTACCTCCCGCACGCCCGCGATGTCGGCCTACGGGTCTTCCTCACCCGGCGTGCGGCCGGCGCCACGAGAGCTGCACTTGACCCGATCGTCGCCCAGTTGATCGAGCTTCAAACGCCGACGCTGCTTCTCAGCGCCCCGCCCGACGAGGGCCGCATCTTCGGCGTACCGGCGAGCCGTCAGGTCCCTGGTCGCGGGACGTACGCCGGCCGCACGGTGGGCACACTGGAGGTCCAGGTCGCGTATGTCCCGCGACGATCGCCACTATGAACGTCACGGGCGCAAGACCAAAGACCAGGTAGAGGAAACGCAACGGCCGCCCCGGGTGTGCATAGATCGACGTACCCGGGATCGGCGGGCCGGCGTTAAAACGGAACGATCGGGTTACGTGGTGCCACCGGAAGATCTCCAGCCACATCGTTCGCCAACTCCACACCCATAGGATGCCGCTCACCCAGAGCACGGCGCGTCTCATGGTTGAAGATTACGCGGGTCAACGAGTGGACAACAGTGCGCCGCCTCCGGTCGGCGGCCACCCGCCGCGAAGAATTGTCAGGCCCATACGGCACAGTGATAGGAGCGTGGTCAGGTCGATCACGACAGTCGACAGAGACGTAGCTGATGAGCGAGCGGACCATAGTCAGAGAAGTACCGCCCGACGACGAACGACGTATGGGTACCGCGGCGACGTACACGCTGATCAGTGGCGCCTTGCTGACCATGCTTTCGTTCTTCATCACCAACGTCGCGCTACCGTCGATTGGCACAGATCTGCACGCGACACCAGCGGCCTTGCAACTGGTCATCGGCTGCTACGGGATCGCTACGGCCGCGCTTGTTGTCGTCGGGGGCAGGCTCGGCGACAGCTATGGACGCAAGCGGCTGTTCCTGATCGGCATGGCCGGGTTCGGCGTGTTCTCCCTACTGTGCGCGCTGTCCCCCAACATCGGCACGCTGCTGGCGATGCGTGCCGGTCAGGGTGCCAGCGGAGCAATGATGACCCCGCAAGTGCTGGCCATCATCAGCGCCACTCTCACCGGCGAGCACCGGGTCCGCGCGATTGGGCTATTCGGGGCTGCCGGCGGACTGGCCACAGCGTTCGGCCAGATCCTCGGCGGCGTGCTCGTCGAAGCAAACATCGCCGGCCTGCAGTGGCGTTCGGTATTCCTTGTCACCGTCCCGATCAGTGCAGTCGGCTTCGTCTTCGCGCTACGACTGCTGCCGGAGACCAAGGCTGAGCGCCGGCTGGCCATCGACTGGGTCGGCGCAATCCTGCTCATCGTCACGCTCTCGCTGCTGCTATTCCCACTGACCGAGGGCCGGCCGTTGGGTTGGCCGTTATGGATCTGGCTGGTCATGGCCGCCTCGGTCCCGGCCGGGGCCGCATTTCTGTTCCTACAGCGACGACTGGACGGCACGCTGCGCACTCCTCTTGTGCCGCCAAGCACGATCGCGCTGCCGCCGCTACGCCTCGGGCTGACGGTCGCAGTCGCGTTCTTCACGACGTTCGGCGGGTTTATGTTCGTCGTCGCGATCGCCACCCAGACCGGCGCCGGCATGTCCGCGCTCGAAGGCGGCCTTACGCTGCTGTCGATGGCGATCGGCTTCCTGGCCGTGTCGATCCCGCTGCCGGCCTTGCAACGGCGGTACGGCGGATACTTGATCACCACCGGCTGGATCATGTTGATCATCGGCTACTGCGCGCTGGGTGCCGTCGTGCTCCTGTCCTGGCCGCACATCACCCCGTGGAATCTCGCCGCCCCGCTGTTGGTCGGCGGCGCGGGCCAGGGTCTGGTGATGATGCCGCTGTTCGGCGTCGTCATCGACCAGGTACCCGCCGAACAGGCCGGGCTCGGCAGCGGCGTACTCGTCACGACACAGCAGACCTGCATCGCGCTCGGCGCGGCGACGGTCGGCACCGCATATCTAGCGCTCACCACCTCGGCCTGGGGCCAGGGCGGGGCGTTCGCGGCGACCTCGATCGGCATCGCGATTATCGGTCTCGCCGCTATCCCCCTGAGCCAGCGGCTCGCCAAGGCACACTAGTTCCGCTTGGCGATCTCGCAATTCTCGGGTGTCCTTTACCATCGTTTGATGGCCGACCTCGGTACCGTCTCCAGGTCGGTAGCGACATGAGCGCCGGGGGTCAGTGGGATCAGCGCAACCGTCACTCGGGCCTGAACTCGCGCGGGTGGCATCGGCCGGTGGCCGAACTAGCCGTGTTGACGGTGTGCCTGGTGCTGTTCTCGCGGTTGCACAACTTGGCAGGCAGCGATGTCGCGCAGGCGAACGCGAACGCGCGGGCGCTGCAATCAGTCGAACGCACACTGAACCTGGATATCGAGGTGGCCGCTAATCACTGGCTTGCTGAGCACGCAGTTCTGATGCAGGCGGCGGTTCTGTACTACCGCCGGTACTACGTGCCGCTTGCCGTCGTGTTGCTGTGGGTGCTTTTTCGGCACGCCGAGACCTACCTCACCGTCCGCCGCACCCTGCTGGTAATGATGCCGTTGGCGTTGGTGGCCTTCTGGCTGGTGCCGATGTCTCCGCCGCGATTTGGTCTGGACGGAATTATCGACATCGTTGCCGAGCATGACCTTGTCTTAGGCGACACCTCGCGCGATATGACGAATGGGCAGAACCACTTCTCGGCGATGCCAAGCATGCACGTCGGGTGGTCTGCGTTGGGCGCCTATGCCGCATGGTTGGCGCTGCGCAGCAGGCGTCCGCGTCTCGCGCTACTCGTCTGGCTATTCCCGATTGTCATGATCGCGGTCGTTCTCACCACCGGCAACCACTACGTCTTGGACGTGGCCGGGAGCGTGGTGCTGCTGTCAGTCTCGATCGCGACTGCGGCCGTGTGGACCGTGACCGTCGCTCGGTGGAGACTCCACAGGAGCAAGAGGTCGATCGAGTGATGCGACCATTGCCCCATCTCCTCGGTTGACACGGGTACGCCGTACTCGACATCCTTGTCGAGTCTGACTAACCACATCTACGACGACTCTGAGGACCGCCCTGTGACCAACATGCCTGCGATTTCGTTAATAGCTGTCCCCGGACGGCGGCAAGCCACCGTCGATGCCGCGGTGGAAGCGGACCAGCGAGGGTTCAGCGCAATCTACTGCCCGAGCAGCGGCGACGCGCTTGGCATTTGTAGCTCGATCGCCCATCTGACGAAGTCGATCAAGTTTGCGACGTCGATCCAGCCGATCTACTTCCAGGTTGCCGCACAGCTGGCCAACCAGGCGTCATACCTCAACGAGATCTCCGGCGGCCGCTTCTCGTTGGGTATCGGTGTCAGCCACGCGCCGGCGCTTGACCGGGTCGGCGCCAGTCGAGGCCGTCCGCTCAGCGACATCCGCCAGTACGTCGCCGATCTGCATGCCAGTGACCCCGCTCCAGGCGTGGCCGGGGCCGGGCTCCCGCCGGTGCTGCTCGCGACGTTGCGCGACAAGATGGTCGACCTGTCGGTCGAGATCGCCGAGGGCGCGATTTGGGCCAACTGCTCGCTCAACGACATCCCCCGCTCGATCGCGCGGATTCCTCAACAGAAGCGCGATGCCGGATTCGTCGTGGCCAACATGATTCCGACCATCATCGACGAGGACAAGGAGGCCGCTGCGGCAAAGCACCGCAAGTCGCTGACCGGTTACGTGATGCTGCCCAACTACCGTAACTACTGGAAATCCGCCGGCTACGAAGAAGAGATGACTGCGATCGAGGCGGCCATCGCAGACGATGACCTCAAGCGCCTGCCCGAATTGATGAGCGATCGTTGGCTGTCCAACTCCACGCTCTACGGCAGCGCCGCCGAAGTCCGCGACGGCGTCACAGCATGGCAGGAAGCGGGCGTCACCACCCCGATCCTGGTCCCATCGGCGCTCAAGGGTGGGCACCTCGCCGGCGTACAGGCCGTCTTCGACGCCTTTAGCAGCTAGCCCGCCGGCCGGGAACATACGAATGATCCCTTCGAAGGCGTGGGCGCCCGAACGTTGTAGGCACACGCCCCGCGCGCCTAGAACGTCTGCCGCTACTGGTTTAGATGACGCCTTCTGCGGCGGGTCGTTGCCGCTCGTCGTCGGAAACACATTTGCCATCATGAACGATCCGTAGTCAGGACGGACTCGTGCCGCCGCACGCATCACGGTCGCAAAGAGCCATCATGATCGACGACGCCGCCATATGGGCAGTCATGTAGTCGATCACCGCGAAACCGGTACGCGCCCGGGCGTTGATTAGGCTCGTCGCTGCCAAACAGTTCTGCGCCGTCGCTTATCTTGCGGTGGGGTGGCTTCGAGGACGAGCATCGGCTGGATTACTCCTTCTGAATTGCGCTGCGCTACATCCCTAATTCGGGGTGTCTCGATCAAGTACGGCACGCGGCCGGGCCTCGCGCTGGTAGCACTGGTGGCGACCGCGGGCTAGGCTAGTACGCGAAGCCCCCTCCTGCGGGTGAGTGGGAAGTTAAGGCCAGGATCCCCGCCGTACAGACGGGACCTGGCCTTCGCGCTGTCTAGAGACGGATATCCACCCGCGTCCGCATCGGCCGCAGAGGATCAATCCACTCGGACTCGCCTGCCCCGGCATCGCCGATGGCTCCTACGACTTGATCGGGTATCCACAACATCGGTTCAACGGAGGCTTCTCGATGTCGACCCGCACGCCGGCGGGAAGCGATTTCTTGCCCCGCAGCTGCACGATGAGTTTCTTGTCCCGTTGATTCAACAATGTGGTGCGTACCCCGCTGCCGGGACGAGCCAGCGCGGTCAGGTCGTATTTCCGGCGACACCCCGCCTACACTCGCGCAATCGGTGATTAATCGGGTGCTCAGCTGACAGGGGACCACGGCCGGAGAGTTGGGAGACTGAGTGGATGCGCGATCTGGCGGAACGAGCGGATGACTTCTCGCGTGCCCCAGTGGCCGCTGCGGTGTTCGTCCTGGCCGACCGCGGCGGTCTGGACGCCGACGCCCTGGCCAACCCGGCGCTGGTGACGGCACTGGCCTCAAGTGCGATCGCCGACCTCACGCCCTGGGTTCCCTCGCCCGGCTCGGCTCGCCTGCGCGCCCAAGTCCTGGAGCAAGTGCGGCCCCTGCGCAGCCTTGTCAACGCCGTCCTGGCCGATCCGCGCAACACCTGGTGGCAGCAGCCCGCAGCGGGCTCGAACCAGGTACACCTGGTCGACCAACGCGCCGCCGAACGGACCCCGAGACCGGACCCAATGCATCTACCCACCTCGGCCGGCATGCCGGGCTTGTGGAATGTCACCTACGCGCAGCGCCCCATCGACTCAGTGCTGACATCGACTCTGCTCCCCGTCCGGGATGGCGAAGTGATCGCCAGTGGAGGTCATGGCGAGCTGGCCTACGGCTGGGATGCCGACCCGATCTATCCGGTGGCCCAGACCCGCCTCAAAGTCGACTCCCACGCGCGGGTGTACGAGATCACCTCGGCGGTCGACTGGCATGCCCTGGCTCTGACCTACGGGGACCCAGAGACTCACCCGGGTCCGGACCGCAGTCTGCTGAACTGTGGTGGTATCGACCACGGCCTGGCGCCTACATGGAACGCCGTGACGCGCGACTACGACGGGGTGCACCTGACCTTCGCCGGTCTGCTTAGCGCCCTGTTTGTCCCGGTCCGCACCGGCGCCGTGAGCACGACCTTGTGGAACTGGACGTCCGAGTGCACGTGTTGGCTGCGCACCGCCTTCACGTCCAGCACGCCGTCGGCAGAACTGCCGACCGAACTAGAGGCTCCAGAAATGCCCAGATTATGGTGACATCGCAGCCTGCAGCTACCGCATGAGTGAGAGCGGATGAATCGTAGGCGCAGCAGGTCCGAGACGAACGCACCCCACGCCAATGCGATGACGCGGAGTTACCGGGTTGCGGTGATCCACGCGCCGTCGATGGTGGCGATACGGAGCCCGGCATCGACCAAATGGGCGGCGATCTGATCGTCCGAGCGGTCCCATAAAACCCACCGCTGCGTCCAGCCGCGAGTATCGAGTCCAGTGATCGCCCTAGACCGCGGCGGTCTTGCTCGCGGCGATCAGCTCGGCGATCTGGATCGTGTTGAGCGCGGCGCCCTTGCGCAGGTTGTCGTTGCTGATGAACAGCGCCAGGCCCTTGTTGTCCGCGACGCTCTGATCCTGCCGGATGCGTCCGACGTACGACGGATCCTGGCCGGCGGCCATCAACGGTGTCGGCACGTCGACCAGCTCGACACCCGGCGCGTTAGCAAGCACTTCGGCCGCGCGCTGCGCCGTGATCGGCGAATCGAACTCGACGTTAATCGAGAGCGAGTGGCCCGTGAAGACCGGCACCCGCACACACGTGCCGGACACGAGAAGCCCCGGGATACCGAGGATCTTGCGGCTTTCGTTGCGCAGCTTCTGCTCTTCGTCGGTCTCGTTGGAACCGTCCTCGACGACGCTACCGGCCATCGCAAGCACGTTGAATGCGATGGGTGCGACGTACTTCTGCGGCTGCGGAAATTCGACCGCGTCGCCGGCAAACGCCAGCCCGCGGGCGCCATCGACCACAGCACTGGCCTGGTCGGCGAGCTCGTCGACGCCGGCGACACCACTGCCGGAAACCGCCTGGTACGTCGAGGCGACCAGCCGGGTGAGGCCGGCCTCAGCGTGCAGTGCGCGCAGCACCGGCATAGCGGCCATCGTCGTGCAGTTGGGGTTGGCGATGATGCCGAGTTTGGCGTCCTTGATCGCTTCGGGGTTGACCTCGGAGACGATCAGCGGCACGTCAGGGTTCATCCGCCACGCCGACGAGTTGTCGATGACGATAGCGCCGGCCTCGGCGTACTTCCGTGCGAGCGCCTTAGACGTCGCCCCGCCCGCGGAAAACAGCGCGATGTCCAGCCCCGTGAGGTCCGCTTCGGAGGCGTCCTCGACGGTGATCTGCTCGTCACCCCACGGCAGGGTCGACCCGGCCGAACGGGCAGACGCGAAGTAGCGAATCTTATCTACCGGAAAGTTGCGCTCCGCGAGAAGCGTGCGCATGACGCCGCCGACCTGACCGGTCGCGCCAACAATTCCAACAGTGAATCCCATGATCTATCGTCCCGTCCCTGCGTGTACCTCGGCGACCTGATCGCCACCGAGCTGGAAAGCTTCGTGTAATGCCGCCACGGCGGAATCGACCTCGGTGTCCCGGGTCAGCACCGAAATGCGAATTTCGGAGGTCGAGATGATCTCGATATTGACGTCGACCGACGCCAGCGCCTCACAGAAGGTCGCCGTCACGCCCGGATGCGAACGCATGCCGGCGCCGATCAGCGAGACCTTGCCGATGTGGTCGTCGTACAGCAGCCGGTCGAAGCCGAGCTCGGCGCGGCTGCGGTTGAGCGCTTCCATGGCGCGCTGTCCATCGTTCTTCGGGAGCGTGAAGGTCACGTCGGTCTTGCCGGTGCCGACCGCCGACACGTTTTGCACAACCATGTCGATGTTGATCTCGTTGTCCGCGATTGTGCGGAAGATCTTGCCCGACGTACCCGGGTGATCGACGACGCCGATCACGGTGATTTTTGCTTCCGACCGGTCGTGCGCGACGCCGGTGATGATCGCCTGTTCCACAGGAAGATCCTCCATCGATCCTTGGACAACGGTGCCGGGCTTCGTGGTGTACGACGACCGGACGTGAAGGGGAATGTCATATGCGCGGGCGTATTCGACCGCGCGCAGGTGCAGGATCTTGGCGCCGGAGGCGGCCATCTCGAGCATCTCTTCGTACGTGATGGTGCGCAGTTGGGAGGCGTTGGGGACGATCCTCGGGTCGGCGGTGTAGACGCCGTCGACATCGGTGTAGATCTCACACACGTCGGCGCCAAGCCCGGCCGCGAGCGCTATCGCGGTGGTGTCCGAACCGCCTCGGCCGAGCGTGGTGATCTCCTTGCTGTCCTGCGAGACGCCCTGGAAGCCAGCCACAAGTGCAATCGCACCGTCATCGAGCGCTTGGCGCACACGGCCCGGAGTCACGTCGATGATCTTGGCGCGGCCATGTTGAGCATCGGTAATCACGCCGGCTTGCGATCCGGTAAAGGATCGGGCTTCGGCACCGAGCGCGTCGATTGCCATCGCGACGAGTGCGTTGCTGATGCGCTCGCCGGAGGTGAGCAGCATGTCGAGCTCACGAGCAGGAGGGAGCGGCGTGACCTTCTCGGCCAGATCGAGCAACTCGTCGGTGAAGTCACCCATCGCGCTGACCACCACGACGACGTCGTTGCCGGCGCGGCGCGTCTCGACGATACGTTCGGCTACCCGCTTGATCCGGTCAGCGTCCTGTACCGACGATCCGCCGTACTTCTGGACGACTAGCGCCACCGGAACCTCCACACGAAAAAGGACCCGCCTCCGGGTCCGCGATGACTCCCAACAAGGTTGCTGCCCACTCGCGGGCTGCTCAGCACCAGGTCAGCCGACAGTCGGCCGCTTGATACCAACGACGATCCTACCGCCGCCGCATTGCCGCGCCCACTGAATATGAGCAGACGCACGCTGAACCGGCGTACCCCCGGGTTGTCATGTACGAAGCGGTGGGTTTACAGTCAATCACTATGTACGGCGCGCTCCTACTCCTTAGCGGCCGCGACGAGACCCTTTAGAGGTCGGCACCCTCGTCGCGGAGTTTTGGCATGTACGCCGACGCGACGCATCACCTACGCGTAGATCCCACAGCGAATCCGCGTCGAAGCATCGAACTTTTACACTAATCCGCGGAATCCCTGCCGCCATCCGGCAGCCATCATCATTCCGCCGAATGAGGAGCCACGTAAGACCATGGGCAACACCACGCGATTCATCAACCCGCAGCAGCCGTCCGGAATGCCGATCCACAAATACGCGCCATTCCAGCCGATCTCCCTGCCGGACCGTACCTGGCCGGACACGGTGATCGAACGCGCGCCGCAGTGGTGTGCCGTAGACCTGCGTGACGGCAACCAGGCGCTCATCGACCCGATGACTCCTGCCCGCAAGCGCCGGATGTTCGATCTTCTGATCAAAATGGGCTACAAGGAAATCGAGGTCGGTTTCCCGGCCGCGAGCCAGACCGACTTCGATTTCGTCCGCCAAATCATCGAGCAGGACGCGATCCCCGACGACGTCACGATCCAGGTCCTGACCCAGGCGCGCGACGAACTCATCGAGCGCACCTTCGAGTCGGTCCGCGGCGCGGGCCGGGCCATCGTGCATCTCTACAACTCCACCTCGACGCTGCAGCGCCGGGTCGTGTTCGGTCTGGACACCGACGGCATCGTCGATATCGCCCTCAACGGTGCGCAGCAGTGCGTGAAGTACCGCGAGATGGCCGGCAACACCGACATCCGCTTCGAGTACTCCCCCGAGTCCTACACCGGCACCGAGCTGGAGTTCGCGGCCGAGATCAGCAACAAGGTCATGGATGTGTGGGAGCCGACGCCGGACTGGCCGGTCATCATCAACCTGCCCGCGACCGTCGAGATGGCCACGCCCAACGTGTACGCCGACTCGATCGAGTGGATGGGACGCCACCTCAACAACCGTGACTCGGTCATCCTGTCGCTGCACCCGCACAACGACCGCGGTGAGGCCGTCGCCGCAGCCGAGCTCGGCTACATGGCAGGCGCCGACCGCATCGAGGGCTGCCTGTTCGGCAACGGCGAGCGCACCGGCAACGTGTGCATCGTGACGCTCGGGATGAACCTGATGAGCCAGGGCATCGACCCGCAGATCAACTTCAGTGACATCGACGAAATCCGCCGTACGGTCGAATACTGCAACCAGTTGCCGGTCAACGAACGCCACCCGTACGGCGGCGACCTCGTTTACACCGCCTTCTCCGGGTCCCACCAGGACGCGATCAAGAAGGGCTTCGAGTGGATGGACCGCGACGCGGCCACGGCCAAGAAGACCGTCGACGAGATCCCCTGGGCCGTCCCCTACCTGCCGATCGACCCGAAGGACGTCGGGCGCACCTACGAAGCGGTTATCCGGGTCAACTCGCAGTCCGGCAAGGGCGGCGTCGCCTACATCATGAAGTCCGAATACCAGATGGACTTCCCGCGCCGGCTGCAGATCGAATTCAGCGGCGTCGTACAGCGGCTGACCGACACCGACGGCGGTGAAGTCACCCCACACGCGATGCTCGAGATCTTCAACGACGAGTACCTGCCTAACGACAAGAAGCCGTGGGGCCGCTACACGCTTAAGGGGCACAGCAACACCTCGACGGAGGGCGAGCTCGATGCGATCACCGTCGAACTCGAGGCCGACGGCAAGCCGATCACCCTCACTGGCGAGGGCAACGGCCCGATCAACGCCTTCTGCGATGCGGTGTCACAAGTCGGCGTCGAGGTACGTGTACTCGACTACGCAGAGCACGCGATGAGCGCCGGCGATGACGCACGCGCGGCGTCGTACGTCGAGTGCGCGATCGGCGAGCGGGTGCTCTGGGGCGTGGGTATCGACGCCAACATCGTGACCGCCTCTCTCAAAGCGATCATCTCGGCGGTCAACCGCGATGCCCGCGACGCCGAACTGGTCTAACTTCCCGCTCGTGTAACGAATCGTGCACTTGTGTCACCGACCTCGGTGACACAAGTGCACTTTTCATGACACAAGCAGCACAGGCAGCGATCGTCCCGGTCGACATCTGACGCGCACGGAACGCTCGGGGCTTAGTCGGACGGCCAGCGGGGTTCGGCGTTGGGATCGATGCCCAGCACCTCTTTGCCGATGGTCTCAATCGCCACATCGTTGGACGGTGGGTGAAACTGCCCCGCCCGTACGTCGCGGTAGTAGCGTTCGAGCGGCAGCTTGCGGAAGATCCCATGCCCACCGACCATCCGCACACACCGGTCGACAGCGGCATCGGCCGCATTGACCGCGACGTACTTCAGCGCCTGGATGTCCGCGGGCTGCAGCAGTTCTCCGTCGATGCGCCGACGAAGTGCGTCGCCCAGCATCGCCTCCGCCGGGCGCAGCGTCAGTTCGATGTCTGCTGCGCTGGCAATCTGCGCAGGCTGGCGCGCCATCGGCAGCGAGGCACCGGTGACAGTCCGGTTGCCGACGTAGTCGTATGCGAACGCCGCCGCCGCACGACCAATACCGAGATAGACCGCGGCAACGGAGGCGGCGAACCAGGAGAAAATCCGCTCCTGGGCGGCGTCCCACACGGGCGGCTGGTCGGGGTTCATGCCGCGCTGTACGGCGGTCTCCGGCACGAAAACGTCCTCGAAGACGACGTCCCACGAACCGGTGCCGCGCATCGCCATTGTGTCCCAGGTGTCGACGAACTTGAGACCCTCGGTGGCTCGCGGGATCCCGAACAGCAGCAGTTGACCGGTTTCGGTGTCCGCCGCGGTCCCCCAGAAAAACTGCAGCACCGGGGCCAGCGAGCAGAAGGCTTTGCGCCCGGAGATCACGTATCCGCCGTCCACCGGCTTCGCCGGCGTGGAGGAGGTGCGCACATTGAGCCCGGTCGCAGCGTCGGTCAGGCTACCTCCGACAATGACTCCAGAGCTGACCATCCTCAGGATCGGTTCGGCTTCACGCTCGCCGCGGTACCAACCCTCGGCCGCAGCGCCGACGCCGAAGAGATGCATATTGATCGCGAGGGCGGTTGATGCGCATCCCCCCGCGATGATTCTTTGGCAGGTGGCAAAGGTCGCGAGGTCCGCTCCTCCTCCACCCAGTTCTGTCGGTACGACAGACGTCAGGTACCCGACCTCCCTCATCCGTTCGATGTTCTCGACGGGGAAGCGAGCTTCCCGGTCGATCTCCGAGGCGCGCGAAGCGAATTCCTCGGCGAGGTCGGTAGCGACAGCAGGCCAGTCAGTCATGGTTAGGGCTCCACGATGATCTTGCAATGTTCTTCTGGGTTCCCGAGGGCTTCGAACGCCCACGGCACTTCGTCAAGCCCAACTCGGGCGGTAACTAGCGGTGCGACGTCGATGTCGCCCTCGGCGATCGAGCGTAGTGACGCCGCCAACTCCTCGGGTGTGTAGCCGAGGACGAACTGCACGGACAACTCTTTGCTGATGCCGAAGTAGGGGTTGACCGTGTCGGCGTTCATACATACGCCGACCACGACCGCGCGCGACTGCGCCGGGGCGTAGCGCAGGATCTCGTCGAGGACGCCTGGTACGCCGATGGCCTCGAACACCACGAGCGGGCCCGCGGCGCCCGCTCGCGCCCATGCGGTCTCCTCGCGCGGGTCGACCACGTCGGTAGCGCCGAGGCCTTCGGCCAGCGCGCGGCGCGCCGGGGAGTAGTCGGCTGCAATGATCGATGTGACTCCGCGCATTTTCAGTGCCCCGATTACCGCCAGCCCGACCGGCCCACAGCCGAGTACCACGGCCTTTTCGGTCTGCTCGATCCGCGACCGGTTCACAGCGTGCAGTCCCACCGCCATGGGTTCGGTCAGCGCTGCGAGGTCGGTGGACAACCCGTTCGGAACCGGTAGCAGAAGCGGCGCCGAGAGCAGAAGCCGCTCGCCGTATCCGCCGTAAACGTGGTTGGAGTAGACGATCGGGTCAACCGCCCCGTCGGGGCGAAGCAGCACCGGAAACGACGTCACGGCCGTCCCCGCCGGCGGCGCCTCGGTGTTGGGTCCGGCCTCGAGCACCTCGCCAGCGAACTCGTGACCCATGAAGATATCTCGGCTCAGGTCAATTGGCTCCCTGTCCGGGCGAGGAACTCCTTCCATTTGCTGGCCGAGCGCGAGCATGTCAGCCCCGTGCTTGGCGAAGTGCAGATCCGACCCGCAGATCCCGCAGGCCTTGACCTGTACGAGCACCTGGCCCGGGCCAGGTACCGGCTCGGGAAGATCGTCTCGGACGATGATCCCGCCGCCGCTCAGCACTGCCGCGCGCATCAGTTCGACCCCGTCGATTGGGTCTGATCGGACTCTTGGGCGTGGCTCTTGATCGCGTTCACGATCGCCTCGCCGGCGCGGCCGAGCAACGCGTCTTTCTTGCTCACCGCCCAGGCGTGCGAGGCCCGCGGCGCCGCGAGCCGGCCCTTGAAATGCGGGATGACATGACGCGCGAATAGCCGGTACGACTCGATGGTCGCAGCCGGCGACGCCCAGTCATGGCCCAGCATCAGGAACGCTCCGAACCCGCCGGACTGCTCCAGCAGCCCCTCGATGTATTCGATGGCATCGTCCGGCGTGCCGATCATCGCGCGTCCGCTGTCGGCGTACTGAGTGATGAATCCTTCGTCCGAGAGCTCGCCGTTGTCGCCGTCGGCGAGCGGCACGAATCCCGCGCCTCCGCCGCCGAAGTAGGCGGCGAAGTCACGCAGCCCGTATTTGCAGTCGTCCACGGCCTGCTGCCGGGTCTCGGCGATGTGCATCTGCCCGAGCACGCGCCAGGTCGAGCGGTCCGGTGCCGGCTGGCCGGCCTTCGCCGCCTGCTCTTCGACCACACCCCACGCGTTGCCGATCGCCGCGAAGCCCTCAGCGGCAGCAGACATCGACAGAGATAGCAGCGATGCGCCGTACATCCCGGCCAACCGTGGGCCGGACGGCGAAATCATTGCGGCGACCGCGATCTCCGGGTGCGGCCATTGATACGGCCGCAGTTGCAGGCGGGCCTCGCGCATCGTGAACCAGTCGGTCTCGCGGGTGACCGGCTCCTCGCTGGTGAACAGCGCGATCACAGCCTCCAGAGCTTCCTCATGCATGCGCCGCTGGTTGACGGGGTCGATGCCGAGGATGGACGCATCGGTGGGCAGCGCGCCCGGTCCGGTGCCGAAGATGATCCGTCCGCGGGTCAGGTGATCGAGCAGGCAGATCCGGTCGGCCAGCAGCCAGGGATGGTGATACGGCATCGACACGACGCCGGTACCCAACTTGATGTGTTTGGTGCGTTGCGCGGCCGCCGCGATGATCAATTCAGGGTTGCCCCACAGCTCATAACCGCCTGAGTGATGCTCGCCGAACCAAGCCTCGTCAAACCCAAACCGGTCGAGTGCCTCGACCCGTTCCAGGTCGTACTCCAGCGCGAGAGTCGGATCCTGCCCGAGGGGATGGAACGGAGCGTAGAAGACTCCGAAGTTCAGTGGACGGCCCACGTTAGTGCTCCTTAGTGATATCCCGCAGCCAGTTCAGCAGTGCGGTGTTGACCTCATTGGCTTTTTCCTGCTGCACCCAGTGGCCGGCATCCTCGATCAGCTGGTTGCCGCGGAAGTCAGTCAGCCACTGCGCCTGGGCATCCGGGGGCGCCATCAGTAGCACCGGGTCGAGCTTTCCGCCGATGAACAGGCTCGGTACGTCGATCGTGGCCCCGTCCAGTTGCGGGGTCAGCTCCCAGTTGCGGTCGAAGTTGCGGTACCAGTTAAGGCCGCCCGTGAACCCGGTCCGAGTGAACTCGGCGACGTAGACGTCCAGCTCTTCCTGCGACAACCAGGCCGGCAGGTGGGCCGGCTCGGGCGCCCGCTCGACGAAACCGCGACCGTCGTCGGCGTTGGCCTCAATCGAGGTGCCGACGTCGGTGCGCGTGCCCGACAACAAGCGCCGCATGACCTTTGCCGGATCCGCGTCCAGCTCGGCATCGGCCACTCCCGGCTCCTGGAAGTAGAGGATGTAGAAGAACTGGCCGTCGAAGACTTGTCGCCACAATTGTGTCGGCGGAGCCGGCGGGCGCGGGCTGAACGGCACGCTCATCCCGCACACGCCCGCTACCCGGTCGGGGTGCAGCAGAGTGGTCTGCCAGACCACCATGGAGCCCCAGTCATGCCCGACGAGCACGGCCTTCTCGGCGCCGATTTCATCGATCAGCCCGATCAGGTCGGCACTCAGGTGCTCGATGTCGTAGGCGGCGATCTCTTCCGGACGGGAGCTGAGGCCATATCCACGTTGATCGGGCGCCAGTACGCGGTAACCGGCCTCGGCCAGAGCGGGCACCTGATGGCGCCACGAGTAGCCCAGCTCGGGGAAGCCGTGAGCCAGAATGACGAGTGGCCCGTCCGATGGGCCCGCGTCAATGACATTCAACTCCACATCGTTTACTGCAATCGTGCGTCGTCGGAGCACCTCGACACCTCCTGGTAACGGGCGTTACCAGGATCGTAAAGTACGGTTGCAGGTGTTGCCAAGAGTCGATCCTCCAAACAGACAAACCCGGTGGGCAGGGGTGCCCGCGGCCGACCGGGTAGTTGAACGCCGCTCTCTCCTGCTCGCCGCGGGCTTGGAACTGCTCGGCACGCACGGCCTGTCGGGCACGACCGTCCGCGGGGTCTGCGCGCAGGCCCGGCTCAACGCGCGCTACTTCTACGAGAGCTTCCCCGACCTCGACGCCCTTGTCGTGGCCGTTTTCGACGACGTGGTCGACCAACTGCGCGTCTGCGTCACCGAGGCTGTCGAGGCAGCAGGCGACGACCCCGTCGGCCGCGTCCGGGCCATGGTCGCCAGTACGGCGGCGTACGTCGACTCCGACCGACGGCGCGCACAGGTGCTCTACATCGAGGGCCGCGACCAGGCGCACCTACAGCGCCGACGGGTCGAGTCCTCCTCCCTGATCGTTGACCTGGTGGCTACCGAAGCCGCAGGACAACAACCAGGCCCGACCCACCGGGTCGTCGCCTCGGTCCTGGTCGGTGGGTTTAGCGAACTGCTCATCCGGTGGCTCGACGGACAGATACCTCTGGAGCGCGGTCAACTCGTGGACGCCGCGACCGAACTATTCCTCGCCATCGGCCGGGTCGGCGCCCGACTCTCCTCTGCCGCCGATACCGGGCACGGGCAGGACGTCGCCGTCACCGATGGCCGTGACCGCAAATCGGTCCAGACGTAACATCCGCTACCGAGCAAGCGAGGCGGCGTACGACGCCGGTGTCCGGCCAGTCGCCGCGTGAAAGTCGCGCACGAGGTGGGCCTGGTCGGCGTAACCAAGGTCGGCGGCCACCTGCGCCCACGACGGGCGCTCGCCGTTGCGGACCGTCTCGGCGACGTCGAGCAGACGGTAGCGTCGCAGCATCCAACTCGGTGACACCCCGGCGTACTGGGAGAACAAGCGCTGCAACGTCCGCGAGGAAATCCCCGCGCGCGAAGCCAAGTCCGCCAGCCGACGGATTGAGCGGTCCGTCTCGGCAAGCCGGGCCACGGCGGCTACCTGACGCGCGGTTTCGGCGCGGTGCGGTACAAGCGCGCCTTCAAGCGCACCGGCCAATAGCTCGACGCGCGCGCCGTCGTCCGGCGCATTGACGAGGCGGCGTACCAGGCCGGTCTCGTCGATCGCCAAGACCTGGCCCAGTGGCACTTCCTTGTTAGTGAACTCGGCAACCGAGCCGCAGATAAAAGCACCCAGTCCGCCTGGAGTGGTCATCGCCGCGACAGCCCACCCGCGGCCTGCGAGGTGTCGCGTCATCAGACTGGTCGCGACACCGTTGAACACCGCCTCCGGGCTGCGTTCGATCACGGGGGCGGAGGCATCGCGCGCATCGGGATGGCTGACGCTGAGATTGCCGCCCGGATGCGTGAGGATGTGCTGGGTGTGGACGCTGCCAGCGGGTAAATCCCACTGCACCGTCCAAAAACGGTCAACGAGGCCGGCCAATGTCTCAGGCACCGGGTATCGGTTAAGAGTCAGCCGCTGGCGCAGCATCCACGGGTCGAGAATCCCGCGGCTGTCCCGCTCCACCGGGGCCGGTTCGCTAGTCACAGGAACGACGCTAGACCAGCTCACCGACATTGGCGCGAATCTTCAATCCTGGCCACCGCCTGCTGCCTAGAGTTGCCGGTATGACGAATTCGAACGAGCACACCACGGACCTACTGCGCACCGTCCTCACCGATCTGGCCAAGGTCGTCGATGGCATCGGATCCGACCAGAACCATCAGCCGACGCCGTGCACGGACTTCGATGTGGAGCAGCTGCGCAACCACACACTTGGCTGGCTGACGATGTTTGCCGCAGGATTCGACGACCCCAACGGTCAGGCGCCGCAGGCGGACCTCGAGGGCTATACGTCACCTACCGACGCTGCGGGCGAGGTCCGCTCGGCGGCCGACCAGCTCGAACGCGCCCTACGCAACGGTGCCGCCGACCGGCCGCTACGCCTCGGGGAAAGCGCGATGCCCGGCGACCTCGCGCTCGGTATGATCCTGTGCGAATACCAAGTGCACGGCTGGGATCTAGCCGCCGCGACGGGCCAGAGGTGGACACCCCCGACCGAGGCCGCGGAGGAATCCTTGGCCTTCATGCCCAACATGCTCAACGAGGACTACCAGGGAGAAGGCAAGCCGTTCGCGCCACGAGTCGACGTACCGTCCGATGCGCCGGCGTTCGACCGGCTGCTCGGTCTTGTCGGCCGCGACCCACACTGGTCCGCCTGAGCGGCGCAGCGGTCTGGAAGAGTGGCTAGCGAGTCTCGCTAAGGAGCTAGCCAATGAGTCCAAGGCCGTTGCACTTCAACGCTTTCGTCTGGCCGAACGGATACCACGAGTCCGCGTGGCGGGTTGTCGAGGACGATGTCCGCGGCGTTCTCGGTCTGCCCTACTACGCCAATATCGCGCGGATCGCCGAAGCCGGTTTGATGGACTCGATCTTCCTCGCCGACAACATCGCCATCGCCCAGTACCGCGCCACGCATCTGCCGCAGACGCAGTTCGACCCGATCTCGGTGTTGTCGGCGCTCGCTGCCGTGACGAGCAATATCGGGCTGATCGGCACCGGCTCGACGACGTACAGCAAACCGTGGGAGCTCGCCCGCCGATTCGCCACACTGGATCACCTCAGTGGTGGCCGCGCAGGCTGGAACATCGTCACGACCATCACACCCCTGGTCGCAGCCGCCTTCGGCGAGCCCGCCCATCCCGAGCATGCCGACCGGTACGCGATGGCCCACGAGTTCGTCGACGTCGTGACCCGCGCCTGGGACAGCTGGGAAGATGACGCGGTCGTCGGCGACCGCGCGGGCGGCGTCTGGGCCGACCGTTCGAAGTTGCATGACCCGCATTTCCGGGGCGAGTACTACAACTCCGAAGGAGTGCTGCCCTTTCCACGCTCCCCTCAAGGCCGCCCTGTGCTCGTCCAGGCAGGACAGTCGGCAGCCGGCATCGGACTGGCGGCGCGGTACGCCGAGCTAGTTTTCTCGGGGCCGCCAACGCTCGAGGCAGCGGCCGACTTCCGAACCGACCTGCACGCGCAGGTCGTCGCCGCCGGTCGAGATCCCGAGCATGTGCTCGTCATGCCAGCGCTGATGATCACCTTGGGCGGCACCGAGGCTGAAGCCCAAGACCGGGCCCGGCAGTTGGAGGAGCTGGCGAGCCCGGACTTCCGCTGGCAAAACGCGCTCTATACGGCCGGTCTCGACCCTGACGCTTATGACCCGGACGCTCCCTTGTCCGCCGAGCTACTGTCCGGGCCAGCTCCGTCGAGTCGCGCAGAACAATTGTTTGCCGCCGCGCGGGCACGTCCAGACGCTTCATTGCGCGAACTCACCGACCAGACGTCCGGCGGCGCCGGCCAGATGCACTTCATCGGAACGCCCGATCAGCTCGCCGATCATGTGATCCGTTGGCAGGATGCGGGCGCGGTCGATGGATTTACCATCATGGGATCGACGCTGCCCTACGAACTGAGCACCTTCGTGGATCACGTCGTGCCGATACTCCAGCGCCGCGGCAGATACCGCACCGAGTACGCCGGCTCCACGCTGCGCGATCACCTCGGACTGCAGCGCCCGTCCGTAAACCACTGACCCACCTAATGGTTCGCTATAGTTCGGCTCATGACTGATCCCGTTACTAGGACCCGCGGCTTAAATGGCGGCTGAGCAATTGGATCTTAACGCGCGCGTTGAGCGACTTGAGTCCCTCGCTGTGCGCGGCCTGGCTACGTTCGCCGCGCTGCTACTACTAGCTGGATCGGTGCTGCCGTATACGGAGATCTCCGACCAGAACTCAACGATGACGACAACGACGATCGCAAGCATGGGCGTGCAGGCGTTCATCGAGCCGGGCGATGACGTCGCCTTTTCAGTGTTATTCGGAGGGGCGTATCTCGTGCTGGCGATCGTCTCGTTGCTGTCGATCATCGCCTTGATCTCCATCACGCGGAGGGGCCTTGGGCTGGGCATGACGAGATTCGTCACGACAATGATGGTCCTGCTTGTGCTGGGCGCACTTGGCGCCTGGCTGATGATGTCTATCGGCCTAAGTAAGGGCGAGTGGACGCTTGAACCGGGGCTGCCAGTGTTCTCGGTCGGCGTCCTGCTCGCGGCCACGGCGGGTTTGGCGCCGGCGTTGCGCAGGCTCTGGAGCGAAAGTCTCGGATGAGACGTAGTTGCCGCGGATCGCCGGGCAAGTTGCCGCGGATCACGGGTCAGCGGGCGAGTTGGCGCACGACCGCGCCGTACAGCGGCGGGAATCGCGCGGCCACCGGCACGATCTGCCGACGCAGCGCCGGCCGGCCCGAGGCCCACAACAAACCCGTAGTGAGCGTCCGGTAGCGACGCGTGCGGCGCCGCCACATCCCTTCGTACGCCGCAAGGTCATCGCGCGCGAGGCATTCGACAAGGGCTTCGGCGCTGGCCAATCCAACCGCGACTCCCTCGCCGGTGATCGCGTCGACGTACCCGGCCGCGTCACCGACCAGCGCAACGCGGCCCAGCACCCGCCGTGATGCGCTTTGCCGTAACGGGCCGGCGCCGAGCACGGGCGTCGAGGGGGCCGCGCCGGCGAGATGTTCGCTCAGGGCTCCAAATCCGCGCAGTTGCTCGTCGTACGACGCCCTCCTCGAGGTGAGTACGGCGACGCCCACCTCCGCCGGGCCGATCGGCGTCACGTAGGCCTCAGCATCGTCTGACCAGTGCACCTCGACCAGGTCGGTCCAGGCTGGTACGGCGAAATGCCGTCGAGTCCCCCACCTCCGGGCGCCGGCGTGGTCAACGGCGAGCCCGAGACTCTCGCGGACGCGCGAGTGCAGGCCGTCCGCTGCGACCAGATAGCGCGCCACAAGTCCAGCGGTACGTACTTGGTCAGACCGCTGTTCAACCTCGCCCACCGTCGCCTCGATCATCTCGACACCGGCATCCGCGACTCGCGCGTGCAACGCCCGCTGCAGCTCGGTACGTCGCACACCCAGGCCGGGACGCGCCGCAAAACGCGCCTCGGCGAACCGAATCCCATCTGTGTAGCGGATACCGTTGAACTCGACGCCCGCGGGCTGGACGCCGAGCCGGTCGAGCGCCTCAACGGCGGACGGCATTAACCCCTCTCCGCACGCCTTGTCGATTGGCGTGGCGCGCGGCTCGACGACGACGACCTGAAGGCCGCAGCGGGCGGCGTACAGCGCGGTTGCCAAACCGATCGGGCCGGCGCCGGCAATCAGTACGTCGATCATGCCAACGTTGATTCAAGTGCGGCCTCTTCGGTGCGGATTCGCACAAATAACAGGAATGCATTAAGAACCGTGAAGACGACAGCAGTGATCCATGCCGAGTAGACCAACGGCAACGCGATTCCTTCGACGACAACCGCCACATAGTTGGGATGTGCCATGATCCGGTAGGGGCCTGCTCGGACCCGCGTCGCACCGGGCACGACGATGATCCGCGTATTCCATTGGTAGCCGAGCGTCGATATGCACCACCACCGCAGCGCCTGCGCGAGCAGGACGAAGCCGACCATCGTCCATCCGAGCTCGGGGAGAAACTGCGGACGCCGGGTCCACACCTCTACGACGCAGCCGACCAAGAGGGCCGTATGCAATAGGACCATAGGAAAGTAATGCCCGGCGCCGTACTCGATCCCGCCTCGCGATCGACTCCATGCGAGGTTGCGGGTAGCGACGATCAACTCCACAAGACGTTCGACCGCGACGGCCGCGACGAGGCAGGTAAACCAGAGCACACGCACCTACCAGCGCAGCAGGACTAGTTCGGAACAGAAACCCGGGCCCATCGCCATGAGTACGCCGATCGCGCCGGGCGCCTGCGGCCTTTGCCGGAGGGTTTCGGCAAAGACGTGAAGCACCGACGACGACGATAGGTTTCCCACCTGTGCAAGCGAATCCCACGTTAGCCGGACATCCGCGTCCGACAGCTCCAACACGTCGCGGATTGCCTCGATAACCTTGGGCCCGCCAGGATGACAGATCCAGGCATCGACATCGGCGACTTCGAGATGGTGTTCCTTGAGGAACCGGCGTACGTCGTCACCGAGGAATTTCTCGACGATCTCAGGCACATGGGCGTCGAGCACGATCTTCAGACCGGAGCCGGTGACGTCCCAGCCCATAGTGCGCTGAGTGTCCGGATACAGATGGCTTCGCGAGTCGATTACGGTCGGTCCAGTGATCCCGCCGAGCTGAGCGCGGCGCTCCCCAACCGCGACCACGGCCGCCGCACCATCGCCAAAAAGCCCACTAGCGACCAGATTCGCGACCGACGTGTCGTTGCGCTGCATTGTTAGCGAGCACAGCTCCACCGACAGCAGCACCGCCACATCGTCGGGGTGCCCGACGAGATAGTCGTGCAACCGGGACACCCCTGCGGCGCCAGCCACACAGCCGAGACCGAACATCGGCACTCGCTTCACGTCGGCGCGAAGTCCTACGTCACCGGCAATCCGCGCATCGATCGACGGGGCCGCTACGCCGGTCACCGTCGTAAAAAAGATTACGTCGACCTCGTCGGCGCGGATTCCGGCAGCATCGAGCGCGCCGACCAGCGCTTCCTTGGCCAGCACGCTGCCTTGGGAGATGAACATGTCATTCGCCGCGTGGAAGTCGGCAAGCTCGGGATAACGCTCAAGCGGTACGACGAGGTGCCGGGTATCGACGCGCGCACTCCTGTGGAGCCGACGGACCAGCAGTTCCTCGGCATGGCTGGTCACGCACCACTCGCAGAACGCATCGGTGATCGCGTCCTGCCGGTAGCGGTACGGCGGCAGTGCCCCATGAACGGACGCGATCGTCGTCATGCGCCCAACACTAGACTCCATATTCAGAAGTGGGGTCAACGCAGAATTTTACGGACAAGTCGTTCTCCGGCTACGTCGCCGAGCGGCTATCTGGCTGCACGGTCGCCGAGAAGGCGCGCCCATTGCGCGATTCTGTCGATGGTCTCGGTGGTCTCCGGCAGGAACGCGAACAGCGGGAACACGTGCACGGAGTCCTCGATGAAGTGGCTCGTGACCTCGACTCCCACGCCAGATGCTTGCTCGGCCAGCCGCCGGGCGTCGTCGTAGAGCACTTCACCATCGGTCGCGGCGATGAATATCGGTGGAAGGCCGCTCAGGTCGCCGTACAGCGGCGATACCAGCGGGTCGGTCGGTTCGTGCGTTTGCACATACATCGCGGCCATGTTCGTCAACGAGTCGCGGTTGGTCGCAGGGTCACGCCCGTCAAACTTCGCCACGCTCGGTGAGGACAGGGTCAGGTCGGCGAACGGGCAGATCGCGATAATCCCCGCGGGGAGCTGCTCGCCGGCACCCTTGAGGGCCAGTGCCGCGGCGACGGCCAGGCCGGCACCTGACGATTCGCCGCTCAAGATGATCTGAGATGCCGGGACCCCGGACTCTCGCAGCATGCGGTAGGCATGCAGGGCATCGTCAAGCGCTGCCGGATAAGGGTGCTCGGGTGCGAGGCGATAGTCCACCACGACGCAGCGACCGTTGGTCGCGCTGGCCAGGCGTGCGGCGTACTCGAGGGATGATTCGGCGGAGCCGACGACGTAACCGCCGCCGTGGAAGTGCAGGAGATGAGGCCCCTCGACCGCGGATTGGGCTCCTAAGATCTCGATCGCGTCGACGCGGCCGAGTTCGATCGACCGAGACGTAGCCTCCGCCGGCGTCGGAAAGTTGGTCGTCAAGAACCGCTCGTATCCCTCGCGTAGCCCGTCGTGCCCGCGGGCGATGTCTTCTTGAGTGAACGCGGTCCGCCACAGGTCGTGGGCACGCTGGCTCTCCGGCCGGTTCATCGTGACGCCCTCACGGGTGCCAGAGAGCCCCACCACGTCACCGGCTGGTTCGCGCACCGCCTTGGTGATGTCGTAGTCCATCACGAATGCCCACGTGCGTTCGGCGATCGGGTCGATCCGCATGAGTCCTTGAAACCGGCCGTCTCGGACGGCGACTCGCTCCGGATCGGACTCGTGGACGAGTTTCACCATCGCCCGGGCCCCGACCTGGACCCGGGTGGTACGCGGTCGCCGCCGCGCCTCGTAGTCCTGCAGCGCCGCCGGCACGGAATCGTGCATCGGATCGGCGAGGCAGTGCGCAAGCGCCCAGGCGTCTTCCATCGACTGGCATGCTCCTTGGGCAAGGAATGGAACCATCGGGTGCGCCGCGTCGCCTAGCAGGCTGATCCGGCCAGAAGTCCAACCGTCGATGGGATCGCGGTAGAACATCCCGGTGATGAAACCGGTTTCAATCGCCTCGAGCATCCCCCGGGCGCGTGGTTCGGCGTCCTTGAACGAGTCGAGCAGGCCGGCCAGGTCGCCGGTGTCCTCCCACGACTCGCGGCTCACCTCGTCGACCGGCACCGAGGCAAGCACGCTATAGAGCTCGCCCGGGCGGACCCAGTACGTGATCAACGTCCGTCCGGGACCGAACCAGTAGTTCCCGTTTTCGGGCAGGTCAAGGTGAGCGACCCTGTCTGCCGGGATGAGTCCGCGCCACATCAGGATGTTGGAGAACTGGCGCGGTTCGTCACCTCGCAGTTGCGTGCGTACGACGGAGTGGATCCCGTCGGCACCGATGAGTGCGTCGGCGGTGATCCGCTCACCGGTCGCGAGCTCGGCCCACGCGCTCGACTCATCCTGTCCGACGGCTACGACCTTTGCCTCGGTACGCACCGAGCCCTGGCGAAGCCCGCGCTTGAGCAAATCGATCAGGTCCGAACGATGCAGGTTGTACATCGGTGCGCCGTACCGCTGGGCGGCGACATCTTCGAACGGGATGTACCAGAGCTGCCGTCCAGTCCGAAGGTCCCGGATGTCATAGGAGCCCGGCGCCACTCCGGCCTCGGCAATGTCGCCTTCGAGCCCGAGTGCGCGCATCACGTGGACGCCGTTCGCGGCGATCTGAATGCCGGCCCCAGATTCGGTCAACTGGCTCGTCCTTTCCAGGACCGTCACCCGAACGCCGTGATGCTGCAACGCGAGCGCCGCAGTCAACCCACCGATGCCGGCGCCGACAAGGATGACGTGCAGTGGTTCCGCATCGACCGAACTCATCACTTCTCCAGACGTAATCTCGCTAGTTGGGCCGATCGCAATTTCAAACTAGTTCTCCCGCTACGGGGCGTCGTATCCCTCGATAATGATCAGATCACCCTCGGAGGCGCCGCCGGACCGGAACTGCATTGCGTGCTGGTACTCCGGCGACCGATAGCACTCCACCGCGGTCTCGTAGTTATCAAACTCGATGACCACGTTTCGTGCTCGCGATGTACCTTCCATGGTCTCGAAATTGCCACCACGCACCACGAACCGAGCGCCGTACTTGCCGAACGCCGCGGCGTTCGCGTCCCGATACTTCCCGTATGCATCCTCGTCATGTACGTCGACGCGGGCGATCCAGTATCCCTTGGCCATCGGATGATTCCTTTCGCTAGCGGCTTCCTTCGCTGACACCTTCGCTGACACCCTAGTCAGCGCGCCCAACATTAGACTCCATATGCAGAAGTGGTGGTGAACCTAAATTGTCGATCGATCCGATAGCGGACTACCTCGGCCGGCAACGGCAGGCGATCCTGGTCGGCGACCGCGCGCTGCGCGAGGAGCGGGACAACGACCTCAAGGAAGCGATCCACGACACCCGGGTCGCCGTACGCCGGTTCCGCAGCACGCTGCGCACGTTTGCGCCCCACTTCGAATCTGAGCAGGCACAGCACCTGGACGGCGAACTTCGCTGGTACGCCTGCCTACTCGGAGCTGTCCGTGACCGGCAGGTCATTACGACAAGGCTGAGCGCTCTGCTGAACGACCTTGACGAGCCGCTCATCGTCGGCCCGGTCGCCCCGCGGATCGGGATCGAGCTGAGCGCCGAGCTAGCCAGCCACGAGGCCAGGCTCCGCGCCCATATGACGACCGCCCGTTACCGGCACATGCTTGCCGAGATCGACTCGGTGCGCCGGACGCAATCGCGAATAGCAATTTGTAAACTCACCGCGCGCGCCACCCACACCGCGGCTTCGAGGCTGAAGAAGGCCGCCAAGTCGGGCGATCCTGTTGTCTTGCATCGGGCGCGCAAAGCGGTCAAACGTGCGCGGTACGCCGCCGAACTCGGTGCGCCGGCGATCGGCCGCAAACGGGCGGACAAACAGGTGCGGCGGCACGAAGCGCTACAGGACCTCCTCGGCGAACACAACGATGCAGTTGCCAGCGCGGAGTTCCTTCTTCGCATCGGTAAGCAAGCATCATCGCTGCCGGGAGAAAGTGGCTTCACGTTCGGCGTACTGCACGAACGTGAACGGCGTGCCGCGCGCAGGGTCCGCCGCAAGGTACGCCGGCGCTACACAGGCTGAGTCCCGCCCATCCGTCACAAAATACGGGACCATCCGTCACGACCGTCCCCGCCACGCACCACCCGTGACTTCGCGCCGGCGTGCTGGCGTGCTGGAACGGTCTGTGGCTGAGTCTGACGTAGGTCTAATACGAAACGCGGCGCTGCTGGTCCGGCCGCGCTCTGTCGTCACAACCGCACACAAATGTATGAACATGCAGCACTGATAGGCGAAATCTTGCTGCCAAACAGCACATCTGTGCTCGAGCGGTCGCGACGGGAATCCGAAATCGACCAAGAGCGCTACTGCCTGTGTTTAGCCCGCTTGAAACGCCACCAAAACCGGACACACGGTGCACGCGCGACCAATGACGGGATTTGGTGACGGATGGCGGGCATTGGTGCCGGTTCGGCTCTAGTCAGCCACCTGATCACGGAATACACCACTAAAGTTACGGGATGGGTCGCTCGTTGCTGCTGTCGTGCCACCCGATACCGACCCTTGCCGTCACCGTCATCGCGACCGTTCTGACCGCGGTCACGGGAAACTCCATCGGCACCTGCGCTCTCGTGGCACTCGCGGTGCTCACCGGCCAACTGTCGATCGGCTGGTCCAACGACCTGATCGACGCGAGGCGGGATCGGGCCGCCGGCCGCACCGACAAGCCGGTCGCCCGAGGAGCGATATCCAGGCGCTCGGTGATAATCGCGATCACGGCGTCCGTCATCCTCACCGTCCCGCTCGCCCTCGGGCTTGGCTGGCGCGCCGGCCTAGTCCAGCTCGCCGGCACCGCGGCCGGTTGGGCCTATAACTTCGGCATCAAGTCGACGGTCCTGTCCCCGGCGCCGTACGTCGTCGCGTTTGGCGGCCTGCCGGCGATCGCCACACTGGCTCTGCCCGGCGGAGGTTGGCCGCCGTGGTGGGCGCTGGTCGCCGGCGCACTGCTCGGCGTATCGGCACATTTCGGCAATGTGCTTCCCGACATCGACGAAGATGCCGCGGCCGGCGTACACGGGCTGCCGCATCGAATTGGTCGGCTCGGTTCGGCGGTCGCCGCATCCGGTTCGGTACTGGTTGCCGTGGCGGTCGTCGTACTCGGCCGCGGGAGTACGCCGACCCCGGTCGACTGGGGCGGACTCGTGGCCGCCGCTATCCTCGCGGCGGCGGGGTTCTGGCGTGCCCGTCGCGATCATCGGTCGGAAGCGGCGTTCCTATGCACAGTGGGGGCAGCCGCGGTTTGCGTCGTGCTGATCGCGATATCAGGCGCACTTCGATAGCAACCACGGATGCTACGGATTTAGACCAATCGGTCTACTCAGACGCGTCAACACAGATGCCGGCCAGGATCAGCTCGACGAAATCCTCGGCGATCTCGCGAGGGGAGACCGGTCCGACCGGATCCATCCACAGCACGCTGAAATTAAACATCCCGAGGATGCCCTTCACGCGCAGTTTCGAGATCTCCCGGAACTCGCCGCTTCGGTATCCGGCATCGAGCACCTGCTCCCAGTAGGACTCGAAACGATCGCGGGCGGCGAGTACGGCGGCGCGGCGATCCTCCGACAGATACTCGAAATCCCTGAGGAACACTCGCCACTGCGCCTGATGTACGCCGATGTCCTCGACTAGGACGGCGGCGAGTCGTCGAATTCGCTCTGTAGCAGGCGTTCCATCAGCCGCGATACGGGAGCTGACGATGCACATGTTCTCGACCGGGACGAGGCTGATCTCGTAGAGCACGGCCTCTTTGTCGTCGAAATGGTGGTAGAAGGAACCGCGACTGACCTGAGCGACCTCGAGGAGCTCCGCGACGCCGGTGCCGTGATAACCCCGCGCGGAAAACAGCTCGGTCGCGGCCGTGACGATACGCTGACGGGTCGCCGCTCCGCGCGGCTTCGGCGGACTGTCCGCAGCAGTTCGGGTCATGAGTAACGAACCCCCGCGGCGGACGCTTTAGATACAAATTGGTGACGGAACACTGAAAACCTCGCGATTCCATTTATCGTTCAGACAAACCAATCGGTCTAGACCGAGAAGATACACGGAACACTGTTGAGGCCTAATGAATTTTGATCCACATTGGTCATGGGAGGACGCCGCACGCCGCGGTGGTGTCACAGCGGACGGCACCTACAACGCAAGCGGAATCGCGCTTCCCGAACAGCGCGCGATCATCTGGTGCCGCACCGACGGCTCGGTCATCGAGTTGTCCGGTGCCCAGATCCGCAACCAGGTGATGCAACTGGCCGCGCGGCTCGGCGAACTTGGCGTCGGCCGGGGAGACCGGGTCGCCGGGATGTTCAGCAAACGGCCCGAATCGCTCACGGCGGCACTCGCTGTCTGGTATCTCGGAGCGATCTACGTACCGCTGTTCAGCGGCTTCAGCGGCGATGGCCTGCGGGTACGGATGGACGACAGCCAGCCTGGCGTCATGATCACCGACTCGGTCAGTGAGCATCTGCTCGATGATGTCCAGGCCGACTTCCCCGATCTGGCAAGGATTGTGGTCGACGCCGACGGCCCCATTTTCGGTGACGTCGACACGTCGATCGGCGACTACGCTCCCGCGCCGACGAAGGCTGATGACCTCGCGACCATCATGTACACATCGGGCACCACCGGTAAGCCCAAGGGCTGCCTGATGCCGCACGACATCATCATCGGCCTGTCGTCGTACATCACCCACGCTCTGGCGCTGCAGCCCGGCGAGGTGCTGTTCTCCGGCGCCGACGCCGGCTGGTCGTTTGGGCTCTTCACCACCGGACTCGCGCCTTTGTCGGCCGGCAACCCGCGGGTCATCTACGAAGGTCCCTTCAAGGCCACCGAGTGGTGGGCCGTCATGGACCGCAGCGGAGCACACCATCTGGCAGCCGCACCGACGGCGTACCGGCAACTGGCCAGCGGAGGCTCCGACGCGATTCCGGCGGGCTTCACTGCCGCCTCGAGCGCGGGAGAACCGCTCGATGCGCCGACCGCACAATGGTTCCAGGACAATGCGGACGTCACGATCTACGACTGCTACGGCCTGTCCGAGATCGGCATGGTTGTGGGCAACCTGCGTACGCCGGGAGCGCCACCGCCGATACCGGGCTCGATGGGCATCGCCCTCCCCGGCTACGACGTGGAGATACTGGACGACGACATGAATCCGATCAGCGGTATCGGGGTCGGCAGGCTCGCCGTGAAGGACAACGGACACCTGATCAGCCGCGGCTATTGGAACCGGATGCCTGAGTGGGAAGCGCGCTTCCACGCCGACTGGTTTGTCACCGAGGACCTGGTACGCCGAGACGAGGACGGTCGCTTTTGGTACGAGTCCCGGGCCGACGACGTCATCGTT
Source organism: Antricoccus suffuscus (assembly GCF_003003235.1). Lineage (NCBI taxonomy): Bacteria > Bacillati > Actinomycetota > Actinomycetes > Geodermatophilales > Antricoccaceae > Antricoccus > Antricoccus suffuscus. The sequence goes on along the minus strand of NZ_PVUE01000003.1, from coordinate 78,553 downwards.
GCCTCCGGCATGAATGTCGGCCCATCGGAGGTCGAGACCGCGCTCATGGCACACCCTTTGATCGCCGACGCGGGCGTCGTCGGCATTCCCGACCCGGTCAAAGGCACCATCGTCACCGCGCACGTCGTACTCAACGGCGAGGAACCAGCCGACCTGCATAACATTTTGCGCGCCTGGGTCGGCGAGCGCGTCGGCCGGCACGCGACCGCCCGGAAGGTCGTCGTGTGGGACGAGCTCCCCCGCACTGCCAGCGGAAAGCTGCAGCGCGTCAACCTGCGCCAAGCGCTCATCGACGCGTCCTTAGAGGCGCCCGACTCACCAGAATCACCAATGTCACCCGACGGAAGGAACTCCAAACAATGAATAACCGCACCCGAGCACTGATTGCCTCAGCGGCCGCTGCCGCAGTCGTGCTGACCGGCTGCAGTACCAAAGGCGGAGGCGGCGTCGAGAGCAAGACCGACTCGAGCGGTGTCAAGACCGACTTCGGCGTGACCGACAAGACCATCACGCTTGGCGCGATCTCCGATGCGTCCGGCGCCTACAAGGTGACCGGTACGTCGCTGACCTACGGCAACCAGCTGTGGGCCGACGAGGTCAACGCCAGCGGCGGGATCTGCGGTCGCGATATCAAGATCGAGGTCCGCGATCACGGCTACACCACCGATAAGGCGGTCACCCTGTACGCCGAGGTACAGCCCAAGATGCTCGGCATGGTCCAGCTCGTCGGGTCCCCAATGCTCGCCGCACTCAAGTCCCAGATCAAATCCGACAACGTGATCACGATGCCGGGCTCATGGGCCTCGAGCAACCTCGACACCGAGCAGGTCTTCATGGTCGGCTCGACGTACGACATTGAGATCATGAACGGAATGGCCTACCTGCAGGACCAGAAGATGATTAAAGACGGCGACACTGTCGGCGCCATCGTCCTGGACAGCGAGGCCGGTGCAAACACGCTCGCCGGCGTGCAGTACTACGCCGACAAGCACAATATAAAGGTCGAGTCGGTCAAGATGGCCGCGACCGACAACGATCTGTCTTCGGCCGTGACGAGCATGAAGAGCAAGGGCGTCAACGCGATCGCGCTGATCCTCGGCCCGAAGGCGACCAGTTCGGTGACCACGCAGATGCAGGCACAGGGCCTGGACGTGCCGGTCGTAGCCAATGCGGTCTCGTTCGACCCGACGCTGCTGGACACTCCGGCGGCGAGCTCGTTCGGCAAGTTCTACCGCGTCGCCTCGGTTGTGCCCTACTCCTCGGACAACCCGCTGATGGCCAAGATCCGCAAGGAGTACGCCGCGAAGTACACCGACAAGGCCAACGACAGCGTGACGATGGGCTACATCTTCGGCACGATTTGGGGCAAGATCCTCGACCAGGCATGTAAGGACAAGGACCTCACCCGCGCCGGCCTGATGAAGGCCAAGAACAAGATCAAGATCGACACCCAGGGCCTCACCGGCAAGCTCGACTTCTCCGAGGCCGGCAACGTCTCGAGCCGCCTGAGCCTGATCGAGACTCCAGATGCCGCCTCCGAAGGCGGACTGAAGCTCGTGCAAGACCTGACCGAGTCCAAGGAAGCGAAGTCCTACAAGACGCCGTACCAGAAGTAGCGCACCCGCCGTCGATCGATCGCGCCACAACCGACGGCGCTTGCGAACTGAGCCCCCGCAACCATCTAGGTTGCGGGGGCTCACCACATTATCTGGAGCTCACGATGTCGCCGAGTCCGTGGCCGGTGACATCATCGGACTATGGGCAAGCGAATCCGGAAGTTGGCAGCGACCAGAGCAACCATCAACCGGGATCGAATGCTCCTGGGCCCCCGAGATCCGCTTCCGCGACGACCCAGTCGCGTGTTGGTAGCGGGCACGTCTGGCTCGGGCAAGACGACCCTTGCCGGCCGACTCGGCCAGATTCTAGAGGTGCCGCACGTCGAAATCGACGCGCTTTTCCACGGTCCGGATTGGACTCCGCGGGACTCCTTCGCCGACGACGTAGCGGCCTTCAGCGCAGGACCACGTTGGGTGACGGAATGGCAGTACAGCGCCGTTCGAGCCGTGCTGTCCGAGCGCGCGGATCTACTGGTGTGGCTTGACCTACCCCGAGGCACGGTGATGCGTCAGGTGAGCGCGCGCACGATACGCCGACGGCTGCATCGAGAGGTGCTGTGGAACGGCAACGTCGAGCGGCCACTCTGGACGATCTTCACCGATCCGGAGCACATCGTGCGCTGGGCCTGGAGCACACATTCCAAGACCGCCCGACGGATCGCCGTCCTGCGTCGTCGGCGCCCCCAACTACCCATAGTGCGTTTGCGTTCCCAGCACGAGGCGCAACTATGGATAGACGGAGTCGTCCGCGATGCCGTCGGGCCCTAAAATCTGCGCGCTCCGAATCAGCCGGATCGCTACCGAAGATGCGCGTGCACGCCGTGCAGCCCGTCGTTGGTGTAGCCGGCGTACCGGCGCAGTTCGGAACGCGCGACACCGCGGCGGTGCACCTCATCGGGACCGTCGACAAACCGCATCGTGCGGGCCTCGACCCACGCACGGGCCAGCGGGAAGTCCTGGCTCATCCCACCGGCTCCATGCATCTGGATAGCGCGATCGATGACCTTGAGCGCCATCTCCGGTACGGCGACCTTGATGCCGGAAATCTGGCTGGCCGCCTCACGGTTGCCGACAGTGTCCATGAGGTACGCCGTGTACAGCGTGTAGAGGCGCGCTTGGTCGATCTCCATCCGGGAGTTCGCGATCCACTCGCGCACGACGCCCTGCTCGGACAACGGCGCGCCGAACGCGACCCGGTCGTTGGCCCGCTTGATCAACAGCTCCAGGGACCGCTCGGCCAGGCCGATCATCCGCATGCAGTGGTGGATCCGGCCGGGCCCAAGCCGAGCCTGTGACATCGCGAAGCCGCCGCCTTCCTCGCCAAGCAAATTGGACACCGGGACGCGAACGTCTTTGAACTCAACCTCGGCGTGCGTTTCGAAGGGGTCATAGCCCATCAGCGTGAGGTCACGTGCGACCGTCACGCCAGGCGTACGACGCGGGATCAGGATCTGGCTGTGCCGGCGATGCCGGTCGGCGTTCGGATCGGTGACGCCCATCAGGATGAAGATCTCGGTGCGGTCCCGGTTCGCGCCGGTGATGAACCACTTCGTGCCGTTGATGACGTAGTCGTCGCCGTCGCGCTCGATGCGGGTCGAGACGTTGCTCGCGTCGGAGGAGGCAACGGCCGGCTCGGTCATCGCGTACGACGAGCGAATCTCCCCGCCCAGCAGCGGTTTAAGCCAGGTCTCCTTCTGCTCATCGGTGCCGAAGTGGTTGAGGATCTCCATGTTGCCGGTGTCCGGTGGGTTGCAGTTGAACGCTTCCGGCGCCATGAAGATGCTGCGGCCCATGAGTTCTGCGAGCGGCGCGTACTCGAGGTTGGAGATTGGCTCACTCCACTGCGAACCGGCGGGCAGGAAGAGATTCCACAGGCCCTTCTCCCGGGCCTTGGCCTTCAGCTCCTCCATGATCGGCGGCTGGGTGCGAGCCTTGCCAGACTCGATGACCTGCTGTTCGTAGAGCTCCTCGTTGGGGTAGATATGCTCCTCCAGGAACTGACTGATTCCGTCCTGGAGTTTCTTCGTCTTATCGGTTGGCGCGAAATCCATACATAAGTCCTTGCCTAGGGCCCGATAATCGGGCGTTGCTAGTTAGCATGATGCCAGTGGAGGTATTGGGACATGGAACTGCTTGACGCAATGCGCACTACAGGCACCTGCCGATACTTTGACGAGGCCGACGTACCAGACGACGTACTGTACGACGCCTTCGACGCGGCACGTTTCGGCCCGCAGGGCGGCAATCGCCAGCCGGCCCGCTGGGTTCTCGTGCGCGACCAGGCGACGAAGCGCGCGCTCGCAGATCTCTACCTGCCGCGATGGCGGGTCTATACCGCTCCCGGCGGCCGCCGCGAGGAGGCGGTCAAGACTCCTGTCGGGCCGGCGAACGACTTCGCCGAGAACTTCGCCAACATCCCGATCATCGGCGTACTGTGCGCCAAGATCGCGTCGCTGTACGTCACCGACAAAGACCTCGATCGCACGAGTGTCGTCGGCGGCGCCTCGATCTATCCGCACATGCAAAACGTCTGCCTCGCGCTGCGCGACAAAGGCGTCGCGACGGCCGTGACGACGTTCTTGTGCGCGGACGAGCCGGCCGTGCGCGAGCTGCTTGGCATCCCGGCGGACTACCTCACGGCCGCGCATCTCGGGATCGGCTATCCGGCGAAGAAGTTCCCCACGAAACTACGCCGCGGGCCGGTGAGCGAGTTCGTCTTCACCGAGCGCTTCGGTGCGCCCCTTTTCGACGCGCAGCCTGGGATCTAATGGGAGGATCGCGACCGGACTACCAAGCCCGATCTTCCCATTAGTGCGCGCCGAACGGCTACTTCGCGTCGAACGACCTGCCACGGCAACGGCGACAGCGCCGCACGGACCCGCGCCAGCCGTGGTCAACTAGGTTGCCACCGAAACTCCACGCCACGCCGCAAGGATCGCCGTAGATTTCGTACGTCCCGAAGCGGAACGTTGTCCAGCCCGCTGAGGCGTGTCGGTTATCGCGCGCTCGATCACGAAATTCGCGAATGCCCGAGTGATAGCCACGGCCGTCGAGTTCAAGTAGCACGCCGTAGTCGGGGTAACCGCCATCGGCGTACCCGCCCGACGTCGGCACGCGGTATTGCCGAATCGGCGTTGGAAGACCGTGTGGGCGTTCAACGTCACGGACATACCGAAACTCCAGGTTGCTGTGTACGCCGTCAACAACGCTGCCCAAAATTTCCTCCAGCACCCAGCGGTTACCGAGGCGGGCGCGGGACTGCATGGCCGTGAGTAAACGGGCCGGGGTTGTCAACCGTCGCTGCACGGCCGCCGTGGTCCACATGACTACGTCGCCTGCGCTGCCGCGCGCGCAAAGATCGAGCACGGAGTCTTCGATGCGCACCCGCCGCGGCTCGCGCGCGAGCGAGGCACGGCGTACCCCGGCCTGTTCGCGGGTGAACCGAACCCATTCACGGGCAGCGACTCGCACACCGTGCGGCACCATGATCTCGATCGGGAGTTCGTCGGTATCGGTAAGCCCGTCGAGCCGCGCGGCAGTAAGCCCGCCGGCTCGGGCTCGCTCGCCACCCAGCAGAAGACCACCCCACACCATGCCCTTCCATGACGGAGCCGCCGCGCCAACGACGTACAAACCCGCGTCCCACCGCTGAAACTGTCCGTCGCGCAGCAGCCGGCCGATCGCCGTTTTAGACAAGCCGCCGTCGAGCGCTTGCTGCCTGGAGATGATTCCCGACTGGGTACGTGAGAGCTCACGTAATTCGAGACCAACCGCGGTACGTGCGTACATGAATCGAGATTGCTCATTGCCGCGGCCTAGTTCAATAGCCGCTGGATATCTGTGGATAACTGCGGGCTTAGGACAGTTAGGGCGAAGACAATTTAATGGGAGGATCGGGACCGGACTACCAAGCCCGATCGTCCCATTACGTCGTCGACCGTCGCTGAGTAAGTAGACTGTTCGGAGCCGACCAACGACTCCGCGGAGCTTGACTAGTGATACTTCTGCTCTGCCTCCACTTCGGCATTGCGGCGGTCGCTCCGATACTCGTGCGGACCCTGCACCGCAAGGCGTTTCTTGTCCTCGCGCTCGCACCAGCCATTGCATTCTGCTGGCTACTGACCAAGACCTCCGAGATATCTGACGGCGGCGTAGTCACCGAGGACCTCGGCTGGGTGCCATCGCTCCACCTCGACATTGCGCTGCGACTGAGCACGCTGTCGTGGACGATTGGGCTACTGGTCACCGGTATCGGCGCGCTCGTGCTCATCTACTGTGCGGCGTACTTCAAATCCGACGACCCGTCCTTGTGGCGCTTCTCGTCGGTGCTCACCGCGTTTGCCGGCGCCATGCTGGGCTTAGTTCTTAGCGACAACCTGCTGCTGCTCTACGTTTTCTGGGAACTGACCACGGTCTTCTCCTACCTGCTCATCGGCAACAATCCCGTTCGCAGCGCCAACCGCCGTGCCGCGATGCAAGCGCTGATCGTGACGACGCTCGGCGGGCTGGCCATGCTCATCGGCATCGTGATTCTCGGGCAGCGCAGCAGCTATCGAATTTCCGAACTGCTGGCCACACCACCGCCGGCCGACGGCATGGTCATCACCGCGATCATTCTGCTGCTCGTCGGAGCGCTGTCGAAGTCGGCGCTCATTCCGTTCCACTTCTGGCTTCCAGGCGCGATGGCCGCGCCGACTCCGGTGAGCGCCTACCTGCACGCTGCGGCGATGGTCAAGGCCGGCGTCTACTTAGTCGCTGTCTTCGCACCGATGTACGCCGAAATCCCCGGCTGGCGGCCGATCACGCTGGGCCTGGGCGTCATAACCATGATCGTCGGCGGCTGGCGAGCCCTGCGCCAAGAGGACATCAAACTGCTACTCGCCTACGGGACGGTGAGCCAGCTGGGCTTCCTCGTCGCACTGGTGGGCATGGGCACCCGCGCCGCCGCGCTCGGAGGCATCGCGATGGTCGTCGCCCACGCGTTGTTCAAGTCGACACTGTTCATGACCGTCGGCATCGTCGATCACAGCGCTGGCACCCGCAACCTTCGCGAACTGTCAGGCCTATGGCGCAAGATGCCGGTCGTGTTCGGTGCCGCCGTACTCGCCGGCCTGTCGATGGCCGCGGCCCCACCGTTCGCCGGGTACGCCGCTAAAGAGTCCGCTTTCGAGGCCGTGACGCATGGCTATCCCGGTCTCGGCGCCGGGTACGTCGCGGCGCTGGCGATCGGGCTTGTCCTCGGTTCGGCGCTGACGGTGGCCTACACGGCCCGCTTCCTCTGGGGGGCGTTCGCGACCAAACGCGACATACCGCTCACTAATCCCAAACAGGTCACGGCCGGGTTTGCCGTCGTACCAGTCATTGTCGGCGTACTGAGCCTGATCGTCGGCTTCTTCGGTGGGATCGAGACCGACCTGTTCGCGCCGTACGTCGACTCGTTCGCCTCGGGCGCGCACGTGGATGCAATCGGACTCTGGCATGGTTTCACCCCCGCCTTCGCGATGACGATCGTCGCCATCGTCCTCGGTCTGGCGATGTTCTGGTGGCGCGCGCAAGTGGAATCGACGCAGAAGAAGGTGCCCGCCAAGATCGACGGCGAACGCGCCTACAACGCGGTCATGCGTGGCCTTGACCGGTCGGCCGTCGAGGTAACCGCGATCACGCAGCGCGGTTCGCTGCCGCTGTATCTCGGCACGATTCTCGTCGTCGCGATCGTCCTGGTCGGCTCGGCAGCAATCCGGTCCGGAGCGTCACCGACCTTGCGCGCCTGGGACTCGCCGGCTCAAGCGGGCGTCGGAATTGTGATCGTCCTCGGCGCCGTTCTCGCCGCGCGGGCACGCGGCCGGCTCAAGGCGGTCGTCCTGGTGGGCGCCAGCGGCTACGGCGTCGCCGTACTGTTCCTGCTGCATGGCGCACCCGACCTCGCGCTGACCCAACTGCTCGTCGAGACCGTGTCGTTGGTCGTGTTCGTGCTGGTGCTGCGGCGGCTACCGGAATACTTCGCCAGTCGGCCGATGCGCGCCGACCGCTACTGGCGGATCGCAATCGGCGTGGTCTTCGGCGCGTTGGTTTCGGTCGTCGGCGTCATCGCCGCCGACGCGCGCGTCGCGACACCGGTGTCGGTCCGGTTCCCGCAAGAGGCACTGAGCTACGGGCACGGCAAGAACATCGTCAACGTAACCCTGGTCGACATCAGGGCGTGGGACACGCTCGGTGAGATCTCCGTCCTCGTGGTCGCGGCCACCGGAATAGCTAGCCTGATTTTCATCCAGACGCGCAACACCGCGCTTCATCCACGCACGCTCACCCCATCCGCACCCGCGCCTGCGGGAACAGGCCCCACATGGCTTCGCGGAGTCGGCCGGCTACGCCCCGAGCGCCGTTCGGTCATCTTCGAAGTGGTCACCCGCCTGGTCTTCCACATCATGATCGCGTTTTCGCTGTTTCTCGTCTTCTCCGGCCACAACGCCCCGGGCGGTGGCTTCGCCGGCGGGCTCGTGGCCGGGCTGGCGTTACTGGTCCGCTATCTGGCCGGCGGCAGGTCCGAGCTGGACGAAGCCGTACCGATCGACGCCGGCCTGCTTCTTGGGATCGGCCTGTTGATCAGCGTGGTGTCGTCCCTGGCACCGCTGCTGTTCGGCGGAACGGTACTGCAGAGTACGTCACTGGACTTCACGCTTCCGATTTACGGCGACGTACACATCGTCACCTCACTGTTCTTCGACATCGGCGTCTATCTCATCGTCATCGGACTAGCCCTCGACATCGCGCGCAGTCTCGGCGCTGGCATCGACCGGCACGTCGAGCAGGAACGCCGGGACCAAGAGGTGGCCACCCGATGACGCTCCTCGCAGTCGCTGACACCGCCAATGACACAGCCCGGCCCAATCTCGTACTGATCATCGTCTGCGGCGTACTGGTCGCGGCCGGCATCTACCTCATACTCGAACGTAGCCTCACTCGCGTGCTGCTCGGCGCCGTCCTGGCCAGCAACGGCGTCAGCGTGCTGTTCCTGGTCGTGAGCGGCAAGGCCCGCGGGGCGCCGATCATCGGCGTAAACGATCCCAGCAATATGAGCGATCCGCTCCCCCAGGCCATGGTCCTCACTGCCATCGTGATCACACTGGCGACCGTCGGGTTTGTGCTGGCGCTCGCCTATCGTCAATGGCAGTTGACCGGGGCCGACGACGTCCAGGACGACGTCGAGGACGCAAAGATCCACCGGCTCGCCGAACGTGACAGCACCTCCGAGACCTACGACCCCGACGTGGAGTCGACGACCCAGTCCGACGAGAACGCGACCGAAGACGACGAGGTCGGAGACCACATCACCGACCCCGACGCCCATCCCGACGGAACGCCCGTACGCGAAGAGATAGCCGACCAGAGCGATCCGGCGGAACCACCGGGCGGCGACACATGACCAACCTGCTCCCGCTTCCCGTCCTGCTCCCCCTGCTCGGGGCCGCGCTGACCCTGGCACTTCGGCGATCGCCCAGACTGCAACGGTTCGTCAGCATCACCGTCCTGTCCGGCGTCGTAGCGGTCTCCGCGGTGCTGGTCTACCAGACCGACCAGCACGGCGTGCAAGTGCTGTGGATCGGCGGATGGGCCGAGCCGCTGGGCATCGCACTGGTCTGCGACCGACTCGCGGCGCTGATGCTGCTCGTTTCGTCCCTTGTGACGCTGCTGGTGCTGATCTTCTCCATCGGCCAGGGCATCTCCGACAGTGGGCGCGACACTCCCCTGTCGATCTACTACCCGACGTATCTCGTGCTCACAGCGGGCATCGGTAACGCCTTCCTCGCCGGAGATCTGTTTAACCTGTTCGTCGGCTTCGAAGTCCTGCTGTTCGCTTCGTACGTGCTTATCACGCTCGGCGGGACGGGCACCCGGATCCGTGCCGGTACGACGTACATCGTGGTCAGTCTGCTGTCGTCGATCCTGTTCCTGATCGCCCTTGCCGCGATCTATGGCGCGACCGGGACGGTCAACCTCGCGCAGCTATCGCAGCGGCTCGGCGACATCGGCCCCGGCGTCAGCCTGATGCTGCAGTTGCTGCTGCTCACCGTGTTTGCGATCAAGGCGGCCGTATTTCCGCTATCGGCCTGGCTACCCGACAGCTATCCGACCGCACCCGCACCCGTCACCGCCGTGTTCGCGGGACTGCTGACAAAGGTCGGCATCTACGCGATCATTCGGGTGCAGACGCTGCTCTTCCCGGACTCACCGCTGCACGGGCTACTACTGTGGGCGGCCCTGCTGACGATGATTGTCGGGATTCTCGGCGCCGTCGCGCAGTCCGATATCAAGCGCATGCTGTCCTTCACCCTGGTCAGTCACATCGGCTACATGATCTTCGGGATCGGGCTTGCCACACCGGCCGGTTTTGCCGGCGCGATCTTCTACGTCGCGCACCACATCACCATCCAGACCGCGCTTTTCCTCATCGCGGGGCTCATCGAACGATTCGCCGGATCGACGTCGCTAAGCAAACTGGGCGGCCTCGGCGCGGTGTCGCCGAAGCTAGCGGTGCTCTTCTTCATCTGTTTCATGAACCTCGCCGGGATTCCGCCCCTGTCTGGGTTCCTTGGCAAGATCGGTCTCATGCAGGCAGGTATCGACGTCGGTACGCCGATGGCAATCACCCTGGTCGTCGGCGGAATCGTCACCAGCCTGCTGACGCTCTACGCGCTGGCAAAAGCCTGGAGCCAGGCGTTCTGGCGTACGCCGCACGAGGCACTGGTCAGCGCCGTCGCCAACGCCAGCGACGTCGACCTGCGGCATATCGCGGCACGCGACGAATACGACCTGGAGATGAGCGACCTGGTGCGTGCTGCCGACGCCGTCGACGGCCAGCAGTCCCGGATCGCCTTGCCCAAGCCGATGTTCGCGGCGGCCGCCGCGGTGACGGTTATGAGCCTGATGATCAGCGTGGTCGCCGGGCCGATGTACAAGTACGCCGAACGCTCGGCCGAAGACATGTCGCACTCAAGCATCTACGTCAACGCCGTGCTCCCGGTTGGTGCACGGTGACTCAGACCGAAAGCAGGACACGCAGGCATCTTCGTCGCGGCGGGTTTCAGCCGCGCGCGATCATCGCGATCGTCGTCGTGTGGATGTTGATGTGGGGGGACCTTTCGTGGGCCAACCTGATCAACGGCGTCCTCATCGCGATCGTCGTCACGGTGGTGTTTCCGCTGCCGTCCATCGAGTTCGCGGGACGCCCGCACCCGTGGGGCGTTCTCAAGTTGGCCGCGTACTTCGTCGCCGACCTGGTCATCTCGTCGGTGCAAGTATCGATGACGGCATTCCGGATCGGACCACCGCCGATGAATGCGATCATCGAGACCCAACTGCACTGTCAATCAGACTTCTATCTGACACTGATCGCCGAGCTCGTCTGCCTCGTGCCGGGCTCGGTAGTTGTCGAGGCCCGGCGTACGTCGTCGGTGCTCTACATCCACGTCCTCAACGTCAAGTCCGATGCCGACCTCGAGCGGGCCCGCGCGAGCGTCTTCGCCGTCGAGCGCCGGGTCATGCACGCCCTCGCCTCAAAGCAAGAGCTCGCGGCGTACGCAGAGTCAGTCGCCGCCACGGGATCGAGCCGCGCATGAAGATCATCCTCATCATCACCATCAGCATGCTCGTGGTGGCCGCGATTCTGACCCTGTTCAGGCTCACCCGCGGGCCGCGAAGCCTCGACCGGGCGGTTGCCGCCGATGTGCTGGTGGCCATCGTGATCGCCGGTTTGGGACTCGAAGCCGCATTCAACCGACACCCGACCACGTTGCCGATACTCGTCGTACTCTGTGTCGTCGGGTTCGCCAGCTCGGTGTCGATCGCGCGGTTCCTCGGGCCGCGCGAGTCCGACCGGGAGGACCGATGAACTGGGAGTCGGTCGCCAACGTCATCGCGGCGATCCTGCTGCTAGCCGGCGCATCGCTCTGCCTGGCCGCCGCCGTCGGGCTGGTGCGGTTCCCCGACGTACTGTCGCGCATGCATTCGGCGACGAAACCGCAGACACTCGGGCTGCTCCTGATCGTGCTCGGCGTCGGTCTCGTGCTGCGCTCCTGGTCCGCGTGGGGGATCCTGTCGCTGGTCTTCGTAATGCAACTGCTCACCGCGCCGGTAGCCGCGCACATGGTGGGCCGGGCGGCGTACCGCTCCGGTCAGGTCGACGAGAGCCGGCTGCTGCGCGACGAGCTCGCCGAGGCACTGCGCAAGGCCGAGGACGATCCGCGGGACGAAAAGTAGCCGTCAACGCCGTAGCGTCCGGCAAGGTGGTCGCCGGAGCGACCACTTTGCCGGACGTCACGAAGGAGCGGGTTATTTCTGACGGAACCCGTCGAGGAAACGGCGAAATAGTCCGCCCTCGGGCGGCAGCGGCGCTTGCGGTGGCGGTGCGACCGTGCGCTGGCGCGCGATCGGCTGCTCGTAGTCGGTCCGCGCTATCGCGTCGATGACCTGTGTTTCGTCGAAACTGGCCGACCCCTCGATCACCGGCACAAAGCCGACGAGTACGCCGTCGCGCATCACCTGGGCCTCAAGACCAGGCGTGTCATCGGTATCCCACATCGCCTCGCGGCCTTCGGACAGCGAGACCCGTACGCCGAACTGGCCGACTCCAACCCTCGCGACGTGCGCATCGATCCCACGCTCACGAAGTTCGTCACTGACGCGCTGCGCCCTGAATTCGTCCATGCGACAACGGTACCGGCGCTCTGCGCGCGGCGCCCAGATACATAGGAAACTCTCAGGTTGAGGCTCCCCGATAGGTGCCGAAGCTCCACAACACTCCCTCGGGGTCCTGGACGCTGAAGTCCCGCGAGCCGTAGTCCTGCTCCGTCAGGCCCATCACCTCGGTCGCTCCGGCCTTGATCGCGCGGCGGTAGAGGTCATCGACGTTGTCGGTCGCGACGTACACCGAGCCTGCGGCGATCCCGGTGTTGGTCATGACGCCGCCGTCGTCACGCACCGAGCCGAGCATGATTCCGCCACCTTCGGGCCAGCGCAGCTCCGCGTGGTCGACGTGGTCGGGGTCCTCATCGCTTGTATATTCGGCGACGACTTCGAAGCCGAACGCCTCTTGCAGAAACTCGATCGCGGCCTTCGCATCCTTGTATCGGAAACTCGGCCACACATTCGCCGCCTTGCTGTTGGTCGTCATCTCATGCGCTCCTCTTGTTAGATCAGCCTTGCTAGCTAAGATTCTGCAGGCGCCGCTCCCGGGAAGTCTTGTAGAAATGGGATCTACCGGAGAATCTCCGCCGCACGCTCCCCGATCATCATCGCTTCGGCTGCACTCGGAGCACGTAGCGGGACTGGGACTATCGACAGATCGGCGACGTAGAGTCCGGATACGCCGTATACGTGCAGCCGGTCATCAACGACGGCGCCGAGATTGGGATCAACACCCATGCGCGCCCCACCGAGAGTCGCTAGCCTGCTGAATACCTGCGCCCCAAGCAACCGGTCAAGGGCCGAGTCGTTGTCAATCGTGGCCTGGTCGGCCATCATGACCTCGTCGATCATTGTCGAGAATGCCTCATGATGCAGCACTTCCCAGGCGCGTCGGTACGCCGTACGGATCCGGGCCCGGTCACCTAATTCAGTGAGCAGCGCCAAGTCAACCCGAGGGTGCCCGCGCCGATCGACCCTCACCGAGCCCCGCGACAGCGGCGCCAGGTCACCGACCATTAGCGCCAGCATCGGCGGGCCACCAGTCGGCGGCGGGCCGACGAAAAGGCACATATACAAGGAGGCATCCTGCTGCGGTCCGAGCGGTAGTCGGGCGACGAGCTGGCTGCGTTCGGCGTGTTCGTCGATCACCCCTGGCGTGGGCATTGCCGGGAGCACCGCACCGGGTTGGTCACAGATCCCTTGGCCCACACCGGGGACCTCAACCGCAAGGTCGACGCCGGCGTCCGCGAGTACGTCGCGCGCACCGACGCCTGATCTCAGCAGGATCGCAGGCGTGCCGATCGCTCCCGCGCACAGCACCACCTGGTCGGCGGTGAGCTCGTAGCCGTTCCCTTTGACGCCAGTCACCCTGCCGTTTCGTACCGTGAGCCGCTCGACGGGGGTCTCAGTGCGCACCTCCAGACCCGCGCGGAAGCGCGCTGGGGCCAGGTGCGACGTCGCCGTCGAGACAACCTTCCCGTCGCGGATGTTCTTGGGATAGGGCCCCACTCCCACGGCCGTAGGCGCGTTCATGTCCGGGACCCATTCCGCGCCGAAGCCGCTCAGTGCGGTCCGCATTGCCTGCGCCGGTGGCTCAAGCCGCGTCGTACGCGAGACGGGCATCGGGCCGGAGTCGCCATGCCAGTCTTCGTCGCCAAAGTCGCGGTCGCATTCCAGTGCCTGGTAGGCCGCAAGCACCCTTTCCCACGACCAGCTCGGCAGGCCTTGTCCCGACCACGCGGCGAAGTCGGCGGATGGGGCGCGCCACAGTCCGCCGTCGTTGACCGCCGAACAGCCGCCAAGGATCTTCCCGCGCAGATACGGAACGGAACTACCTGACACCGCGATCTCCTCGAGCCCCTGGCTTCGGTCGTCGGCCAGGTCACCGCCGATTGATCGTCCACCCTGTTGATCGGGCCCTGCCTCGAGCAGCAGCACCGTGCGATTCTCCGCGAGCCGGGCGGCAAGGACGCAACCGGCCGTGCCACCGCCGACGATTATCGTGTCCAGTCGATCTGACATCTGGCCCCGATCCGGGTTTAGAGTGCTCGCGAAATTGCAGTTAGCATCGTCGAATTCTCACTTGCGTACGCCGGCAAGTCTTGGACGAATGAGAGCTGGCTCGTCGACATCGTCGGCCGGCTGATTCGTCCGTGCCACCGGGTCGTCGCGCAGCCACGTCGTAGGGCTGGTACCGGTAAACGACTTGAAGTCACGATTGAGGTGGGCCTGGTCGGCATATCCGCAGATCGCTGCTATATCCGCGATCTTCAAGTCTCCCGACGAGATCATTCGCCGCGCACGGTCGTAACGCAGCACGCGAGCCGCATCCTTCGGGCCGATGCCGAACTCCGCGTTGAACTGCGTGTTGAGATGCCGTCTACTCCAGCCGACCTGGTCGGCGACAAGCGAGATCGGCAGTCCGCCATGGCTGAGCGCTATCTGCCGCCACGAGTCGACGACCTCGTCGCGGGGGCCCTCTACTTCACGCGTGGCGCGTAGGAGTACATCGTCAATCGCTCCGAACCGCGCGGCCCACGACGACGTCTCGTTGACGCGCTCATGCAGCTCGTCGGCCATCGACCGTGCGATGACGTCCAATTGGTAGCTGCGATGCGCGACTTCTCCCGCCGGGATCCCGAAGAACGCGCGCGGTGCGATCGGGCTGAAGTTGATCTGGATCCCCGCCATAGTGCCGTTGTGACGGACCAGGGTACGACGCAGATGCAGCCCGGCCAGCAGTACGCCGTAGTCCTCATCGGTCTCGAGCGACTCGTCGTACAGCCGAATCGGCTCATCGATCGACACGATGAACGTCAGCGATCCCGAAGGCAGCCCAAGATGTGTTCCGGGCGGTAAACCGGCGAAATCATAGCCGACTTAGTCACCGACGTACCGACGCAAACTCGGATGCGGCTTGCGGACGAGGTCTTCGGCGGACATGAAACCAGTGTAGAAGGCCAGCGAGAGCGCTAGACGGTTTGCGACACCGTACGCCGCCCCGCGAACGCGCGGCCGAGCGTCACTTCATCGGCGTACTCCAGGTCGCCGCCCACGGGCAGGCCACTTGCCAATCGCGATACGACGAGCCCCATTGGCGAGAGCATCCGGGTCAGGTACGTCGCCGTCGCCTCGCCCTCGAGGTTGGGGTCGGTCGCGAGAATGATCTCGCGCACCGTCCCGTCACCGAGGCGCGCCAGTAACTCTTTGACGCGTAGGTCGTCCGGGCCGATGCCGTCCATCGGGTTGATGGCGCCGCCGAGGACGTGGTAGCGACCGCGGAACTCATTGGTCCGTTCGATCGCCGCAACGTCCTTAGACTCCTCGACTACACAGATCACGTCATCGACTCGGCGAGGATCACGACAGATGCGGCAGGTGTCTTGCTCGCTGACGTTTCCACAGGTCACGCAGAAACGTACGTCGTCCTTGACCTTGGTCAGTGCGCCGACCAGGTCCTCGATGACGGAACTGTCCACGCTCAGCAGGTGAAATGCGATACGCTGCGCGCTTTTGGGACCGATGCCCGGCAGTCTGCCCAGCTCATCGATGAGGTCCTGAACGGCGCCTTCGAACACGTGGATTCTTTCTTGCTAGTACGGGCTGGGGAACGAGTCCGGTTGGAAACGTCTCGGATCGAATACGACGCTGGCGGGTTACATGCCTGGCAGGCCGAGTCCGCCCATGCCGCCGGCGAGCGGTCCCATCGCCTTCTGCGCGAGCTCGCTCGCCTCACGCGATCCGTCGCGGACGGCCGCGATGATCAGATCCTGGAGGGTCTCGACATCGTCCGGATCGACAGCCTTCGGATCAATCTCGATCGACTGCAGCTCACCGCCGCCGGTCATGACGACCTTCACGAGCCCGCTGCCGGCCGAACCCTCGACCGTTGCGCTCTGAATTTCCTGCTGCGCCTTTTGCAGCTGCTCCTGCATCTGCTGCGCCTGCTTCATGATCTGCTGCATATCGGGCTGGCCGCCAGGCTGCATGTGCCGTACTCCTTGAGGTGAATGTTGGGTAACGACGTCGTCGGTGCGCCGTACTCATGTGGGACAACGACTCGGGGCGTGAAAGAGTGTCGCCATGTCTGTTCGAGTGTGTCATGGACTGGCGACACGGGCGCGCACCGCGGCGGTTGCCGGCGCCACAATGCTGGCCGTGACGCTCGCCGTGAGCGGTTGCATGGTCGCGGCCACACCGGATACTGCCGGGAAAACTTCCTCCTCGAGCACGCCGCGCACCTCGATAGCGGACCCGTCGACACCAGCCCCGAGTACGACGACCTCGAGCACGACGGCACCCACGCCGACCCCCGCGGCCACGCCCAGTCCGACTCCCGCTGCTCCGGCGCCTCCTCCGCCGAACCCGCTCGCGGGCAAGGTCGTCGTCATCGACCCCGGTCACAACGGCGCGAACGGCGCCAACTCCGCGGCGATCAACAAGCAGGTGCCGGACGGCACAGGCGGCACGAAGGCGTGCAATACCACCGGCACGGCGACCAACGACGGGTACGCCGAACACGCCTTCACCTGGGATCTCTCCGCCAAGCTCAAGGCGATACTCGAATCCAACGGGGTCACCGTCGTACTCACCCGGCAAGACGACAACGGCATCGGACCGTGCGTCAACGTCCGCGCCCAGATCGGCAACGATGCGCACGCCAACGCCGTGGTCTCCATCCACGGTGACGGCTCCGCGGCCGGCAATCACGGATTCTTCTGTATGACAACTGCGCTCGCCCCGGGCGGCGAGGCGATCAAGACCCAGTCCAGCGGGCTCGCTGGACTACTGCGTGATGCCGTCGTCGCCAGTGGGGTGATGCCGGTCGCCAACTACGAGGGCACCAACGGAGTGGATGGAAGTCGCAGCGACCTCGCGGGACTCAACCTGAGCACGGTTCCGACGACGATGTGCGAACTAGGCAACATGCGTTCGGACATCGACTCGGCGATCCAGAAGAGCGACACCGGCAGGGCCAAAATCGCGGCCGGACTCGCCTCCGGCGTACTGGCCTACCTGGCCGAGTAGCCAAGCAGCACGACACTTGCAGCTAAACTGACTACGAACTCGGCTACGTTCTTGAACCTGAATTCGTAGCCCCGTGAGGTCCGCAGCAGTATATTTTTGCCAAGGCAGCAACAACCACAATCAAGGTTACGTCTGAGGTCAGAGACCGACTGAGCTCCACGGCAGCTTCGCGAGGTGTCACGCCCGGGATCTTGGTCGAGGAACTCGTCGACAGATACGAGCGCGATCAATGGTTCGATTTGATTCGGTTGCGTTACCGCGCTCTGCCAGCAGATGATGACTATTCCGCAGAAATCAGCGAATGGGGGCAGACGACCATCGCTGACGGGCTCACCAATGACTGACCTGTTCTGCGACCAGGTCGTATGGGTGAATTTCAGTCCGGTTGTCGGGCCCGAACAGGCCGGTCATCGTCCCGCGGTGATCGTGTCCTCTGACGAGTACCTCGCTGCGATCCCAAACATCGTGATCGTTCTTCCGATAACCACTCGCGACCGAGGTCTGCCGAACCACATTCAGCTACACGGCAACACCGGGCTCGAAGACTCGAGCTTCGCGATGACCGAACAGCCGCGGACTATCGATCGGCGCCGCGTTACTCGTGCGGTCGGACAACTTGACCAAGGAGCAATGCGCGAGATACGACGCTGCCTTGCGCGCTTCCTCGCAACCGACGAACGATAACGAGGTCCATCTCCACTACGTCCGGATTGCCTGCGATCACGGGTTAAGGGAATCGCCGTCGTACTGACCCGGCAAGACGGCAACCACAGCGGACCGTGCGTCAACGTCCGCGCCCAGATCGGCAGGGCGCAGATCGCGGTCGGCGTACACGCCTCCCTGGCCGAGTGGAACCGCGCCGTTACCGCTTTGACAGTCACTCGGGGATCTTGCGGACGTTGGCCATCTTCAGGACGAGTCGGCGAGGGTTACCCTTGACCGGAGTGAAGGCGTAATGCGGGTAGATGCTCACCGCGGAATCGTCAAGTGCGGCGACTACCACGCTCGGCAGCACGCGTGGCCCGGCTCAGGGCGTCAACAAGCACCTGCCCTCCATAGCCGAATCCGCGACGAACAGCGTGAATCGCCAACCTGGCACGCAGGTAACCGGGAACGACGGTATAGCCCGACGCCTGTCCACCCGAGAGAGTGTCGCGGGTCAGTTCGGTCGGCGCCAGAGGGAAGTATGCCCACACTTTTTCGCGCTGCTCTGTAGTGGTCCATACAAATGTGCGTGCCATACCCGCCTGCTGCGCGCGAATCGCCTGACCGCTCAGATGGCCATTTGACTCAGTAAAGACCAGGTCAAATAGCAAAGCGAGCGCACGCGCTGAAGCGGCGACGGAGCTAAGACCTCTGGGCCTCGAGCGTCGCGCCCTCCATCGCGCTGCTTCGCGCGCCCCAGAAAAGGCACCCTCACCAGGATTGCTTGCGGTACAGGTATTCGGGACTGACCCAAACCTGCGCGACCTGTGTAAACGCGAAATCAGCGGCAGCGTCGCGACGTACCGGTGAACGATCGCCTATCGGACACCGCCAGGGCCGATCGATCTTAAGTCTTTCGACAACGCGCCCGGTGCGACGCGCCGTGCAACTGCCAAAAGGTCGTCCTTCCGCAGGGCGCATGCGCAGAAAGGTTAGTCAGACGTTTCAACTAGTCCGGATCGCCCCGGTAGACATTGAAACCGATCTCCAATGGAGAATGAACATCCTGCGGCGAAATTGCGGCGATGCCCTCAGCGACCCGCGGTCAGATCAAGCGGTACGGTAGCGTCCGTTGACGTACATCGATTCACGAGCACCGTTCACTTAAGCATCGCCCAAACTGTCTAAGACAGTCTGCGGGAGCAAGCAACGGGATCCGCGTAAGAATTGACCATCGAGAACGTCTCTCATGGCCTCCGCCCCGCGCAGACGGACTGGCCGGACCCCGCAGTACTGCATTGGGGCGTGTCGTGCGGCGGCACATCATCAACGACGTGACCCACTCGTAAGGGATGAGCGGGCTTGTGGGTCGAAGCGAACCCGGGGTTGCCCATCAGCAAGCTTTTGATAGGAACTTGTCTAGCTCTACGCTCTTCTCATTAACCAGAACCTCGCCGGCGGGAAGGTCAATCAGCTTCGTTCCAGCGGGAGCAACTGCCACAAAGTACAGTTTTACCGTTTCAATCGAAACTACAAGGTCAATTTGATACAGGTTTTCCGAATAACCGCCCGATTGACTATTCCAGGATTGAGCTGACAGGTAGATCACGCCATCAGCCCCATAGCCTCGAAAATGTTCCGCAGACCAGAAGGGTGCGTGTACGGATTTCTCGTTAGCGTCGTACACTTCAGCACTCACCGGCGCTCCGTGGTCACAGTTAGGAAGGTAAGCAACAATTACGCCGTCACGCACCGCTAGCCCGGCTTCTGGGGTAGGAGGGTCGGATGGGAGGAAAGCTTCGGGCCCAACGATACAACCGCTAGCGAGGAGCGTGACGATCGCGACCTGGGCGGATTTCAATATGATTCTTAGCATTTATAGTTTCCCGCCTTCAGTCCGGCCTGCCTCTCATATTTGTTCTTGCATGGGTTAAGGCCCGAGATAAAATAAAGCACTGGAAATGAAAGCCCCCAGGCGTTCCATTGCCTTACGTGAACCTTCTCGTGGCGCGCCACTTTGTAAGTTATTTTTCCGGGGCCCGTGAAATACGTGTTTCCGATGGTGGTACCACCTCGTCCGTAGAGTTTAATTTTGCCGCCCTTGCAGTACTTGAGTCCATATTTGGTGCCGCATTTCGCGCCGCCCGCCTTGGCGATCATTCGGGCGCCGCTTCCAATCATCTTGGAGACGCTCCTGTTGATCTTGCTGGCGCCCTTGCAGGCCCAGGAGATCAGCGACCAGCATTTTTTGCCGTCAAGATCGAAGGAGTTGATTGCGTCTCCGCTGACGTAGTCGTAGTCATTCGCCGACCCGCCCTCCACAGGGTCGACGGCCATGAACCGGCCAGTAGACGGGTCGTAGACGCGGGCGCCCATCTCGATGTAGTTCAGGATTCCGGCGTGTTCCCCGAGGCGTTGATGCTGACCGAGATACCCCGCGTCCAGACTGCCAGGGTTCGTATCGGGCCCCGCGTCCGCATCGAGTCCACCTGTCCCGGCGACGGGTGTGCCGTACGCGTCATACGCCACCACGGCGCCGATGATCGGGCCGGCGGGTGTCGCGGTGGCGATGTTGTCGCCGTGCACGTTCGGGTAGAACCACCGCGACTTGGACGAGTCCGTGTAGTCCTTCGTACAAGTCACGCCGCCGGCCAGCGACAGTGTCCTGGTCGCGATCGTGCCGCTGGTGCTCAGGTCCAGGTCCGGGGTGTCTCCGTCCGCGGTGTAGCCGGACGCGAACACGCCGTTTTCATTCGCAGTCACCGACCCGGTCACCGTGCGTCCGGTGATCCGGTTCGTCGCGTCCCGCGCGTAGGTAATAGTGACGGTGCCGCCGCTGCCATTCGGCGCGACCGTCTTCACGTGCCGGTCCGCCGAGTCATACACGAACACCGTCGTCCCAGCGGCATCTACGACGCTGGCGATGTTGCCATGCCCGTCGTAGATATACGTTTTCGCGACTGGCCCGGTCGTCGCGAGAATGCGGTCCGCGCCATCCACGCAATACCCTGTCACTGCCGGGGCGCCACCGATGGTGGTCGTACTGGTGACGCGGTTCGTGTTCGCGCCGGCGTTCGCCACCGACCCCGTCGGGCAGCCGGAGGGCGCGGAGCCGGTGAAGGTATACGTGTTCGCGACGGGCGGCCGGGCACCTTTCGCGGCCAGCGATGCGGTGGTGAGCCGACCCGCGGTGTCATACCCGTACGACCACGCGTATCCCGAGGTGCTGGTCGCCGAATCCGTGGCCGTGTCGCTGGTGACCCGGCCCGACAGCGACCGGGTGACCGCCGAGGTCACCGTCGTCCCGGATAGCCCCCACACCCGCGAGGTCAGCGCTCCGTCTGAGCCGCGAGTCACGGTGCCGCTGGTGCCGTTACCGTACTGCGCACCGGCAAGCTCGCCACTCGTCGCGTTGTAGGTGGCCGTGGAGACCGGGACACCGTCCAGCTTCGTCGTGACCACCTGTCCGGCATCGTTGTAGGCGTAGGCGGTGACCGAGCTGACGCCGCCCTTGGTGGTGGTCTCCCCGGTCAGCCGGCCTGCCGCGTCATACGCCGACGCGGTGCTCACGCCCGCCGCGTCGACGTAGGTCGTGATCTTCGCAGTCAGGTCTGCGGTGGTCGTGACAGTTCCACTGGCGTCGCTGATACTGGTAACGAGCGGGTTCCCGCCGACGGCGTAACTGTTCGTGACCGTCCGCGCCGCGGTGGCATCGTTCACCCCCACGGTGGCGGGATTGTCCGCTGTCGCCGGATACGCGGTCGTGAGCAGACGCCCCCGCGCGTCGTACGTCATGCACGTCCACGCCCCGCTGCCGACCCTGGTCGCGACCACGTTCCCATTCAGGTCATACACGTTCTCGGTCACGATCCGGGTCCCGGCCGAGTTCACCGGGCCGGTGTTCTTCCACAACCGGCCGGCCTGGTTTACCGCCGTGGACGGCGCGCACGGGTTCACCACGGCCTGGGTGTTGCCGTAATACGAGTCGGTGTAGCTCTTGTTCGGATCAGCGATGCTCCCCGCCGGCAGGGCGCGCACGGTCCGCCGCTTCAGCGCGTCATAGCTGAACGTGGTCGTGAGCCCGCTGGCGCCGTCGGCCTGCGTCGTACTGGCGATGAGCCCTTCCCACGGCGCGGCACCGTAGCTGTTCGTGGTGACCATCGACGGCGTCGCGCCCCCGCTGTCGGCCTTCGTCGTACTCGTGGCGTTGCCGTAACCCGGGGCGACACTCGCGGCCGGGACCGCGACCTGCCCACCCGCGCCGGGTGGTTTCCAGGTCAGGGACACGCCCGCCGCACTCGTCTCGTCGTTGGCCTCGATCTTGACCGGCCACACCGTGCCCGCGGCCGGGACCTCGAAGGTGAACGTGAGCGGGATCTTCGAGGTCAGGGTATCTGCCAGCAGCACGTTGTTGACCCACACCCGCCCGCCGTCACTGGCGGTGAACGTCATCGCATACGTCCCCACCGACGCGAAGGTCAGCCACCCGGTCGCGCGGACACTGAAGTTATCCGCATTCACGCCCGTGGTCGGTGATCCGGTGCCCCAGTCCGCCGCCATTGGGCCACTCGCCCCGTTACCGAGACCGTTCGTGCGCGTAACCGGGGCGCCGGTCTGGGTGCGGTTGTTGAACCACTCGGCATACAAACCCGTCATGCCCTCGTCATACCCAGTCGTGGTACTCGGCACTGATCCGGCGCAGGCACTCGTCGGGACCTGTCCGGCGAAGCACGACGCCGGCGCCGGGCCGTAGGCGATGGTGGGCCTTCCGGCGTAGTCATACACCGTCGTCATCACGCGCCCGGCGGGGTCGGTGGATTTGATCAGCTGGTCCGCGCCGTTATACACCGTCGTACTGACCCGCCCGAGGGCGTCGGTGCTGGAGGTGGCCTGGTACTTCTCGTTGAACTGCGCCTTCGTGCTGTATCCGGCGGCCGAGGCGAGCCCGTCCACGCTCACCTTCGTCACGCCGTCCGCTGCCGGTGTCGGCGCCGACTCGTAGACATACGAGTGCCCGGGCCTGGCCCCAGTCGCGGACGGTTTCGGGCCCGTGACCGTCTGCACCCGGCCCGCAATGTCGTAGCTGATCAGCGACGCGCTGGTGTCGTCGTTCGCCGCGACGCCAGCCTTCACCGCGTCGTAGCCGAGCGGATCGCGTAGTTTCGCGAGTTTCCCGTTCACATCGTAGGAGAAGTCGGTGACCTCCTCCCCCGGATCACTCAGCCGCGCGAGCTGGCCGCTGCTGTTGTAGAACAGGAACGACTTCGATCCGTCCGGGTAGGTGACCTTGCACAGGCTGTTCGCGGGCGCGATCGCCGAGAGACCGGCCGGGACGGTGGTGCTGGTGTAGCAGTCATCTCCGCCGCGGAAGTAGGACAGGCTGATCGTCAACCCGGAGATCGGGTCCGTGACCGACGCGAGCCGCCCCGGCGTGCCCGAGTATGTGTACTGCAGGGCGGTGCCGGTGCCGGTCATGTCCGCGGCCTGAAACGAACTGACCGCTCCGCCGCTGGTGAACGTGGTACGCGAGCCATCCTCATCAAGCACGGTGATACTGCCCGCGTCCGGCGCACCCGCCGCCGCGACCGTCAGGGTGGAGTGTTCACCCTCGGGTGGTGTCCACGCGACCAGACCGGTCGCCGACGTGGTCTTGTCGTAGAGGTGCGGGGACCCGGACGCGTCGATCAGCGTGATCGACTCGCTGGCGATAGTCGCGCGGATGTAGGACGCGGACTCGTCGATATCGGTCGAGAGGTTCCAGCCCGCCGGCAGCGGCGGGACGTCCGCGGTGGACAGCCATTCCGCCGGCAGCACGCTCATCACCGGGCCGCCACTGCTCAACGGCGCGCCGTCGACCCGTTTGACGTACACCGTCGCGTACGCAGGCCCCGTGACCTGGGTCAGCGTCGCGGAGAACGTGACCGACTGCCCCGCCTCCAGATGGATCGGCTTGTCGGACTGGAACGTCGCGGAGGTATTACAGCAGGTGCCCTGGTAGGCGGTCGTACCATTCACCGTGATCGTGAACGCGTCATCGTTCGCCGCGCCGAACAGGTAGTCCCCGGTGGCCGGCGCCGTGACCTTACCGGTCCAGACCGCGAAGTACCGTTCCGCGCCGATCACTCCCGGGTACGGCGTGGTGCCGGTGAAGTTCGCGTTCACCTGCGGCTCGACGCGCTGCAGCAACTGCGGATCGTTCCCGTCCAGGACCGCGTTGGAGTCCCGGTCCTGGTAGTAGGTCGCGGTCAACCCGCCCAGGGTCTTCGCGGCCTGCGAGTTGTACGTGTACGTCAAGGCGACCTCGCTGTTCCCGAACGACGTCGTCGGTGATCCCGTCGCCACGATCAGATTCCCGTTAGACAGGTTCACACTCGCCGAACCCAGGGAATCCACCGGGGAGGATTTCGGGTCCCCGACCCGTTTATCGATCACCAGCTTGTTCGACCACACGCCCTGGTCACGGTCGATCCCGTCGCCGGCCCACGCCGTCCACGAATAGCTCACCCCGTCCTTGAGGTACCCCTCCGGGACCGTCCACGACGGGGTATTTACCCAGCCCGACGAGATGACCGTCCCGGTCCGCCCGTCCGCACCGGTGACGACGTTGAACCAGTACCGCACCGGCTGCGGACCACCATCGGGATCACCCGCCGACGCCGCCACGCTCAGCGTCGGCGTGGTCGTCGCGACCGTCCCGGCCGGGCTCGAGCCCGCCGCCGACAACGGCGCCGGCGGCGCATTCGTGGTAAACGAGAACGGCGCCGCCGACGCTCTATAGTCCAGCGGCTCGCCGTACCCGCACGGATTGTTATCGAGATGGCAGTAGTCCTTGGTATAGACCCGCCAGTAATACTTCGTCCCACCCAACAACAGGTTCGACGGGACCTGCATCGCCGCCCACGGCACCCAGCCCGACGCCCATGCCGTGTCCACCCAGGTCGCCGGGTTCGTCGAGACCTGATACAGGTAATACACCGGGTCGCCCTCGGTATCGGACGCAGACGCGGTCAGCGTCGGCTGCACCGGCTGGACCGTCGCCCCATCGGCCGGGGAGAGCTGCGTCGGCGGATTCGCCGGCACGTTCATCGTGATGTACAGCGCGGTCTCGACCTGCTTATACGAATACACCCCGGCGCCCTCGTTCCCCGCGAACAAGTACCACGCGTCCGCGTTCCGCGCCCCGAACTGCCCGCGTAGATACGACACCAGCCCGCCGCCGTAGAGGTACTGCTCGGTCTCGATGTTCGCACCAACCCCATGTACTCCACGTTCCCGCCAAACGTGAACGAGCCCGCATGCCACATCGACATCGCATACCCGTTCGGGGTGCCGCCGACGCGGTGCAGGTACGCCGACACGTGGACGACTTGATACCCCCACTGCGCCCACGACAAGTAGTCGTAATGCGCGAACCCGCGCCACACTTTCCGCCCGTCGTTCGGATTGCCGACCTTCATCGGTCCGCCCTGCACGATGGTGCCGTCACTAGCGATCGACAGTGCCGCGTCATACCCCACGCCGCCGAGAGTCGGATCGACCATCACCGGATACACCAGCGCCGGGTCGTTCAACCAGGCCCGGTCCACCTGCACGGTCAGCTTCCACCGCTTCCCGACCTGCTCGAGGACGTAGTGCCCGTTGGTGTCCTCGGCCTCGTGCACGCCCTCCTGCGCGGAGGAGTCGAACACGTACGGCACCGGGATCCCGAACGCGACCTCCCCATCCGTATCGAGGACCTCCACCGCACCCAGGTCGGTAATAGCCGGGTCGGACCCACCATCGATATCCAGCCAAAACGACCACGCCGCCGCACCGGACTCGCCCGGCGCAGCATCCAGCACGATGGACTCCTTCACCGTCCCGGTGCTCACGTCGTAGGTCAGGTCCGAGCCCGAGGCCGCGGCCGGGTACGTCACCTGCGTCGCGGAGTCCTTCTTCACCTTCGACGACGACGGCGCCTTCACTGGCGTCACTTTCACACTCACGCCATTGGTCGAGGCCGACAGCGTCCCACCGGAGGCGTCCACGCCGAACACCGGATGCAGGCTGTGCTGCTTGGCCTTCAACGCCGCGCTCTGGTCTTTCACGCCGCTGACGTCGTCCGCGGCCGGGGACAGGTCGCTGCTGGTGGCCTTGGTCAGCGTGGGGTCCGCGTCGACCCATTTCCCGGTCTTCGCATCGACCGCGTTCACCGCCTCGGTGTACTGCTTCACCGTGGTCGTGCCATCGGTGTTGGTGTAGATATCCTGCGACGCGCTCTGGCTGGTCAACTTCGATGACGCCTCGTCATATCCGGTCTTCGCCGGCGGCGCCGCCGGAGGTTCCGGCGGGACCACCGAGTCCGCGGGCGGGTTGGAGAAATCCCCCGACTCCGTCGCGGGCGGCGGCGTGGCCTGCGCCCCGCCGCCCGGCGCGAGCGGGTCCACCGTCACCGCCGGCGGCGCGGGCGGGCTACTCGGCGGCGCCGCGTGGGCGGGAATCTGCGCCACCGACACGAACAGGGCCGTCGATAGTACGGCGATAAGGACACGTAGAGACAGGCGTATACGGCGATAAGGACACGTAGAGACAGGCGTATACGGCGAGGCAACTGGGGAACTCCGACAAAAGAGGGACGCCACAGCTGCGTCGACTAATCCAGAATCCTGCAACACGAAACAAATACCTGTAAATACGCCGTTGGTAACGATCCGGTACCAACAGGCCGCTAACAGTCATCTGGCCGTCGCGTTGATCGAGTGCTGGTCGGCGAACGTGTCTCGGCTGCGCGGCAGGTACCAGGCGCCGGGTCGTGTTCAGCGGCGAGCGTGGCGAGACGGCGGCTGCTGAGGCGGCGGCGTACCCCGGCTGCGTCGGCATCGAGGCCGACCTGAGCAGCGTCGACGGCGCCCGCAAGCTGTATGACGCGGCGGTCACCGAGGTGGGGCAGATCGACATCCTCGTGCTCAACGGGCCCGGCCCGCGGCCTGGCACCGCGAGCAAGGTCGACGCAGAGGACCTGACCACCGGTGCTTAGTTGGGCCGGCTAATTGCTTCCTCTCGTGCTTGCGCAATCACTCTCCACGTCCTGGCGCCGTCCAAAGCCCGCCCACTGATTGCCAACTGAGTACTTGTCGGTTACTCGTCCATGACCTTGGCACCTAGCTGCTCTTGCAGAAGCGCCATCGCTGCGGACTCGGGGTCAACCGACGCGGCGGTCGGCCGGTCAATGACTTGGTCGTCCGGGTCCGACTCGGACTCGTCCTCCGGCTCCGGCTCTGCAGGCGCCCGCCCCACATCGTCACGGGCGACGACCTTGATGTCCCAGGTGACACCCAGGACTTCTTCGAGTACGGCGCTCAGCGGACCATGCTGAGAAGGATCAGACAGCCGTCGTACGAGCCCGGGCGGCGTGATCACCGTCAGCGTGCCACCATCGACCGACGACGCCGTAGCGGCCTCGACGAGAGCGGCGACCGCGCGGCTGTGCTTCTTCAGCGCGTCGACGATCGTCGGCCACTGTCGCCGCAGCTCGGCGACGTCGAAGTCGCCGCCGGCAACCGACTGCGGGCGCTGCGGCGGGGACGCAGATCGAGTCGTCGACACCGGCTGACTACCCCGGGACTCCTCCGGCTCGCTGTCCCATGGCGGCTGCGCCGGTTGGTCCGGGCCGGCCTGCTCGGTGGTAACGGGACGCGATGCAGCTGGAGCGACGCGCGAGGATGCGGGCTCGGCCGTCGGCGCGGGCGCAGTCGCGGGCGCCACCGGTACGTCGGCTTGCGCGGTCCGAGTTGCCGGCGTCGTGTTTACATCCGGGCTGGGCTTCTCCGAGACGGTTTTCTTGCCGCCCGAGCCGGGCGCGACCACCTCGGGCCAGTCCGCAGTCCCCGGGTTCGTCACACCCGGTACCGCCCATCCCCCGTTGTCGGGCGCCTTTTCGGCCGACCGTGCGCGCCGTTCGACGGGATGCGCTGACGGCGCGGGGCTGGCCGCACGAGCTGGTTCGGCGGAGGGCTTCTGTTCAGCGGCGACGGATTCAGTGGCTGCGGCGGGTTCAGGAGGGGCTGCGGGTCCAGGGGGCGCAGATACAGCAGGCGCCGGCGTCGAGGTGGCGCGCTCCTGGGCGAGCGCGGCTTGCGCACGTTCGCGCGGCGATGGTTCTCCAGGACGACGAGGCGCCGGGCGTTCGGACCGCGGCCCGGCGGTCGGCGCGCCCTGCTCGCGAGCAGGGAGAGAATCCGCCGCGGCCTGACCGCCGCCGATACTCATCCGGCGCTCGAGTCGGTCGACGCGCTGCACTAGCGCACCACCGTCACCACTGGCCTGCGGGAGCAGCATCCGCGCACAGATCAGCTCGAGTCCGAGCCGCGGAGTCGTCGTACCGCGCATCTCAGTCAGCCCGACGTGCACGATGTCGGCGAGCCGGGACAGCGTCGACAATCCGATCCGATCGGCCTGGTCCGCCATCCGTTCGACCTGGTCTCCGGGCGCGTCGATCAGACCCTTGGGCCCGGCGTCCGGTACGGCGGCCATCAGGATTAAGTCTCGCAGCCGGTCCAGCAGGTCCGCGCCAAACCGTCGCGGATCGTGCCCGGCGTCGACGAGCCGGTTGACGGTACCGAAGACGGTCGCACCATCAACGGCGGCGATCGCCTCGATCATGTCGTCGAGCAGTGCCGCATCGGTGACACCGAGCAGCGCAAGTGCCGACTCATAGGTGATTCCGTCCGGACCAGCGCCCGAGATCAACTGGTCCAGCAGCGACTGCGAGTCGCGCACCGACCCGCCGCCGGCACGTACGACGAGCGGGATCACAGCATTCTGTGCGGTGATCCCCTCGGACTCGCAGTTCTTCTCCAGCAGTGTCCGCATCGCCGGAGGCGGCACGAGCCGGAATGGATAGTGGTGCGTGCGCGATCGGATCGTCGGCAGCACCTTGTCCGGTTCGGTCGTGGCGAAGATGAACACGACCGAGTCTGGCGGCTCTTCGACGACCTTGAGCAACGCGTTGAATCCTTGGTTGGAGACCATGTGCGCTTCGTCGATGATGTAGATCTTGTAGCGCGACGCGACCGGCAGTTGAAATGCGCGTTCGCGCAGGTCACGCGCGTCGTCAACGCCACCGTGACTGGCCGCATCGATCTCGATGACATCGATATTGCCCGAACCGTCAGGCGCGAGATCGATGCACGACTGACAGGTACCGCACGGCGTACTCGTCGGACCCTGCTCACAGTTGAGCGACCGGGCGAGGATGCGCGCCGACGACGTCTTGCCGCAGCCACGTGGACCGGAGAAGAGATAGGCGTGGTTGATACGACCGGATTCGACGGCGGTCATCAGCGGTTCGGTGACGTGCTCCTGGCCAACGACCTCAGCAAACGTCGCAGGGCGATATTTGCGATACAGCGCCAGGCCCATGTGCCACCTCATGTCACAGTTCAGTTGGAGCGACCGCGACGGCGGCCCACACAAATCGGTCCCAAACGATAAGGGACCCCTCGCACACCCGACAGAGCCCGCTTATCCTTGCTGCCTTCCGGCCCTGGGGAGGTTCACAGGATGACGCCGCACGAGGGGTCGCGCACTATCGTATAGGTCCCCACGTGCCCGCGTGTGCCCCGTCCACACTTAATTAATATGTCGTCGCGCGCAAGCGGTACTGTGGGCCTGCCCGAATCGTCGCGCCCGCCGTCCGGCGTTCGATTATTGAGCAGCGAAGCACCCGGCAACAGCAACAAGGAGCCCACCATGAGCAACTCACCGCGCGCAGCAGCGCCTAGCCCCACCGACCTTCTCGGCGTCCGTTCGATGCTCAGCGAAGAGGAGCGGGCGATAACCGACACAGTGCGCAAGTACGTCGAGTCAGAGATCACCCCGCATGCCGGGCAGTGGTTTGAGGACGGGACCTTCCCCGACGAGATCATCCCCACGCTGGGCGAGATGGGACTGCTGGGCATGCACCTCGAGGGCTACGGGTGCGCCGGAACCAACGCGGTCTCCTATGGCCTGGCCTGCCGCGAGCTCGAGGCAGGCGACTCCGGTCTCCGGTCGTTCGTCTCGGTGCAGGGCTCGCTCGCGATGTTCCCGATCTGGAAGTACGGCAGTGAAGAGCAGAAGCAGCAGTGGCTGCCCGATATGGCGGCCGGCAAGAAGATCGGCTGCTTCGGGCTGACCGAACCCGACCACGGTTCGGACCCAGGCCACATGTCCACGCGCGCCAAGAAGGACGGCAGTGACTGGATCATCAACGGCGCGAAGATGTGGATTACCAACGGACCGATCGCCGACGTCGCGGTCGTCTGGGCCGATACCGAAGAGGGAGTACGCGGTTTCGTCGTACCGACCGATACCCCCGGATTCACCGCCAACGAGATCAAGCACAAGGGCTCTCTACGGATGAGCAAGACCGGCGAGCTGGTCTTCGACAACCTGCGTCTGCCCGCCGACGCCGTACTCCCCGAGGTCAAGGGCCTGCGTGGCCCGCTGTCATGCCTCAGCGAGGCCCGGTTCGGCATCCTGTTCGGCGCGCTCGGCGCGGGTCGCTCCTGCTACGAGACGGCACGTGACTACGCCGCATCGCGGATCCAGTTCGGCAAGCCGATCGGCGGGTTCCAGCTCACTCAGCAGAAACTGGTCAAGATGGCCATGGATCTCGCCAAGGGTGAGCTGCTGGCGCTGCACCTCGGGCGGCTCAAGGACAGCGACGCTGGGCTGGCGCCGGAGCAGGTGAGCTTCGGCAAGCTCAACAACGTGCGCGTGTCGATCGACGCCGCGCGGACCGCCCGCACGATTCTGGGTGGCAACGGCATCAGCCACGAATACCCGCTGATGCGACACGCCAATAACCTCGAGTCGGTGCTGACCTACGAGGGCACCGAAGAGGTGCACACGCTCGTGCTCGGTCAGCTGATCACCGGCCAGAACGCCTTCTCCTAGGCCACTGGTCGGCTCCATGGCCTTAGCGTTTCGGCGCGGGCAGTAAGACCCCCGGGTTGAGGATGCCGGCGGGGTCCAGCGCAGCCTTCGACGCGGTGAGAGCCGCGGCGAATACGTCGGGGCGCTGTCGGTCGTAGCCCGGCCGGTGGTCGCGGCCTACCGCGTGATGGTGAGTCACCGTGGCCCGGTGCCGAGTGAGGATATCCATCGCGGCCGCCTTGATGTCGTCCCACATGGCCGCCTCGGAGCCGCGGCGCCCGGTGGCCATGACGCTGAAATACGGCGCCGGGCCATCGGGATACACGTGGGTCAGGCGGCAGTTCACCCGGCCGGGAGCGCCGGTAACCTTCGCGATAACCTCGCCCATCTCGGTAGTGACGTCGTCGTAGAGCGCCTCGATGCGGTCCCAGGTCGTGGCCGTCTCAAAGGTCTCGACGATTCCGCTCATCCGGGCCAGCCCGTCACGCGCGTACGGCATGCGCAAGAACGCCGACCGCCAGTTCGCGGCGGCCTGGTCCCGGGTTTCGGGCTTCGCCTCGGATGCACTGACCGCCGAAGGCGCAAGTGTCGCCACAGTTCCACCGTGCGCACGCGCGATCTCCACAAGCAGATTGAGCGCGTCGTCGACCGGATGGTGAGCAGATTCGACGCCAAGCACCAGGACCCACTGACCGTCGCCGGACGTCCCAGACATCGCCGCCTCACCCGGGTCGAGCAGTCGGCAGTTGGCGGGGTTCAGTCCGGACTGAGCAATCTCCCGGACCGCGGCGAGCGCGCGGGTGGCCTCGGCAAAGACAGCCGAGACCGAACGGCGAAACTGCGGACGCTGTTGAATGCGCATCCAGGCTTCGGTGATCACGCCGAGCGCGCCCTCCGAACCCAGGAAAAGCCGATCCGGCGAAGGCCCGGCGCCGGAGCCTGGCAGACGCCACGACTCGCTGATCCCCACCGGGGTGACGACCCGCATCGACTCGACGAAATCGTCGATATGGGTGTGTAGCGTCGCGTAATGACCGCCGGATCGGGTAGCAAGCCAGCCGCCCAGCGTCGAGAACTCGAAGCTCTGCGGATAGTGCCGCAGCGTGTAGCCGTCCGGCCGCAGCTGGTCCTCCAAGGCGGGACCAAACGCGCCGGCCTGGATCCGTGCGGCTCGATTCACGGGATCGATCTCCAGAACGCGATCGAGACGAGATAGATCGAGGGAGACAACCCCGGCATAACCTTCGCCCGAGAACTCCACACCTCCCACCACGGAACTGCCACCGCCGAAGGGCACCACGGCCACCTCCGCCGTGGTCGCCCAGTCGAGCACGTTGACGACGTCCGCTTCGTCGCTCGGGTACGCAACCAGATCCGGCGCCGCATCCAGTTGACCGCGCAAAGCGCGGATAACGTCCCGGTAGGCCTTGCCATATGTGTGGCTTGCCCGATCGAGCGGCGCGTCGGACATCAACGGCTGCAGTGACTGCGGCGCCTTCGTGCGCGGCGCAGCAAGGTCCAGCGCTCGCGCGTCCGGCACCGGATAAGGCGCGGATGCCAGGCCAGGCATTCGCGCCCCATATGCCAGACATTCCTCGTCAGAAAAGGCCGCGTCCTCCCAGCCCCACCCCCACCACGAGCGTGTGCGTTGATTTCCCATGGCCGAAGCGTAGTGGCGACAGTCACTCGATAACCAGTCCGCGGCCTATCCGGTCGTGTGCGTCGATCCATCCGGTAGACTCACACGGCGCCTCACCAGAGGTGCTGTAGGAGGATTCGCCTAGAGGCCTATGGCGCTCGCTTGGAAAGCGGGTTGGGTTCACGCCCTCACGAGTTCAAATCTCGTATCCTCCGCCATGTCGCTCACGAGCTCGTCGGGACTAGATCCCGACGGGCTCGTGCGCGTTTCGGAGCAAACTATTGAGACTGCGTCCTCATGCCGCACAGTCTGCGTGGCTCCAAGAGCGCCTCGCCGAAGCAGTTCCGGCACCTGACTGAGGCCGCGCCATTGCGGTAGAAAATCGACTGGGTACATCATGGACGTAGGCGGGTATCGGCGCTGCCGGCGTAAGTCTCTCGTCATGGGGTGGGGGTTAGGCATTGAAGATGCACAACAATTCCCGCAGGCGCGGACCTAGCCGGGCGGCCACCAGTGAGGGTTACGTCCGAATCCGTCCCGCCTGGCACGAACACCAGGTTGAGCAGATGAACGCCGCCGGCTTCGGGCGCATCACCGGTTGGCTGCTGGGCGCATTTCTCGGCGCGATCGTGATGATCAACATCAGTCAGAGCCTGCAATTCTGGGAGCTGCTGCTCGGCATTGCAGGCTGCTCGGCGCTCGGCGCACTCGCCGGGCATCTCATCGCGCCAATCGTGTGGCGACTGGTCAGGCCCGAGGTTGGCGCTTCCAACCCACGTCCTGTCCCTACTCGGGACCTTCGACCGGGTCAGTGGCTGATGATGCGCGACGAGGGCCTCAGCCGCGCGGTTCAGGTCACCGGCCTGCCGGAGTACGTCGATGGCCCGTTGCCCTCGCCCACGATGGAGGCCGACCAGACCATCTCGATTCCAGTCTCGACGGGGTACCCGATCGTCATACCTGTCGACTTCGAGGTGACGGTGATCGACCTGGCCGAGCCGGTCTCGTTCGCCAACACTCCTTAGTGTCCGAATTACGTTAATGTCCGAATTACGCGGCGCCCGAATTATGCGCTCAGCCGAAAAATATGCGAGCGATCTGTCGGTGTGACTGACTACCGTGATGGGGTGAGCAACGCAAACACCCCACACGAACCCGCCCCTACCCCCGACCGCCGGCTGATGCTGGTCCACGCGCATCCGGACGACGAGTCCAGCAGCACCGGCGGCACGATGGCGCGCTATGTCGCCGAAGGCGCAGCCGTCACCCTTGTGACGTGCACGCTCGGTGAGCTCGGCGAGGTTGTCCTACCGGAGTTAGAGCACCTGCACGCCGACCGGGACAACGCGCTTGCGCCACGCCGTCTCGAGGAGCTGACAAAGGCGATGGCCGAGCTTGGCGTCACCGATTTCGTCCGGCTTGGTGGCGACGGGCGCTGGCGTGACTCCGGGATGGCGTACGACGAAAACCACGGGGTGATCCCGGTCCCCGATCCGCACGACGACTCGTTTTGGAATGCAGACCTACTGGAGGCGGCAAACGAGCTGGTCTCGCTGATCCGGGACCGCCGTCCGCAGGTGCTGATCACCTACGACCAGAACGGGCACTACGGGCACCCCGACCACATCAAGGCCCATCAGGTGGCGACGTACGCCATTTCGCTCGCGGCTATTCCGTCGTACCGTCGCGATCTTGGCCCGGCATGGCAGGTCGACCGCACGCTGTGGATCGCGATGTCTGCGGGCGTGATCCGCACGATGATTAAGCAGGCCCGCGACGCAGGCGAGTCCAACGAGTTCTTCGATTCGTTTGATCTCGAATCCGACGAGCCGCCATTGATGAGCGTCGATGACTCCGATATCGCGGTCCGGGTCGATGGATACCCCTATGCGGCCCATCGCTTCGGCGCTCTGCGGGCCCACGCCACGCAGATCCGCGCCGACGAGTTTTTCTTCAAGTTTCAGGATGCTCCGCCCGGGCCCGTGTGGGGCGAATGCTTCCGATACGCCGGAGGGGTGCCGTTCGACGGTCCGGCCGACGACATCTTTGCGGGCCTCCAGACCTGATCGAACGCACCTTTCTCTTGACATCGGGTGTCGCGAGTCTATAGTTAAGTCATTCATTAATTAAGGAGTCGCTTACATGCGGGGTTCGGACGATCCTTTGAGCACCGTCTTTGCGGCGCTCGCCGATCCGACTCGTCGCGCGATCCTGTCGCGGCTGGCGGAAGGCCCGACCACGGTCGGCGAGCTCGCTACCCCGTTCGCGGTGAGCAAGCCGGCGATCTCGCAGCACCTCAAAGTGCTCGAGACGGCGGGCCTGATCGAACGCACGACGCATGCGCAGTGGCGCACCTGCACCCTGCGCACCGAGCCATTGGACGAGGTCTCGACCTGGGTCGATCACCATCGCCGCCACTGGAACGAGCGCTTCGACCTGCTCGACGAGCGACTCCAAGAGCTAAAGAAAGGGAAGCCTCATGGCTGACAAAAGCGCTACCCAGCAGAAGGAATTCACCATCACCCGCGTCTTCGACGCGCCTCGTGAGATCCTCTGGCGGGCCTGGACCGATCCCGATGAAGCCGCCCAGTGGTGGCATCCGCGCAACGTGCGGACGCCTCGCGAGTCCGTGCGCATCGACGCGCGCGTCGGTGGCAGTTACGAATACATGATGATCGCGCCGGACGGCACCGAGTTTCCGACGTCCGGCGAATACCTCGAAGTTGTCGAGCCTGAGCGCCTCGTCTTCACCTGGGGCATGCCCACCGACTCCGAGGCGCCCGTGATCACCGTTGTCCTGACCGAGACCGCCCCGGGCCAGACCGAGATGATGTTTCACTTGCGCGGCGCCGACGGTCAACCAGGCGACTACGGCGTGTACGACGGCTGGGCGTCGGCGTTCGAGATCCTCACCGAGCATCTCAGCTAAATTCGTCAGCGCCCGACTGCGGCGATGCTGGTCAGCGAGCGCTCGCCGGCCGGATCGTCGTCGGTGCACGAAGGTACGACGACAATCTCGTCGATACCAGCGGCTCGATAGTCCGAGATCCGCTGGCGCACATGGCTTTCCGAGCCGATCAGGCTCACACCATCGATCAATTCGTCCGGGATTCGCTCGAGCAGTTCGCGTGGATGCGGTCGTCGGCGAGCGAAGTCGACCAGGTCTCCAAATCCAGCACGGGCAAACATCTCGGCATACCCAGGCGCCATCAGATAGCCCACGAGACCGGTGCGAAGCTGCAACATCGCCGCCCCACTGGAGTGTGGCGCCGCACAGACCCACATCGCCACTGGCGGACGCACGCGTCCGACTTCCCCGCAATATTCGGAAAACTCATCGACAAGAAGCTTCGCGGTCGGTACGTCGACCAGGTTGATCACCAACCGGTCGGCGTGCTCCGCAGCCGCCATGAGCGCGCGCGGCCCAAATGCGGCCATCGAGATCGATGTCTGCGGCGGCGCAAGCCGGAGGTGATAACCGTTGGTGCTCAGCACTTCGCCGTTAAACTTGACCTTCTCGCCGTGCAGTAGGCTCCGGACTGCCCGCGCCGACTCGACCAGCGCCTCAGTGGCCCGCCCGCGTGACCGGCCGTGCCACGCCTCGACAACGTGCGTGCTCGACGTGCCGAGGGCCAGATGGGTTGCCCGTCCCGTGAGGTCCGCAACCGATGCAACGCCCATCGCAAGCATCATCGGGTCACGCACGGTCACGGCCATCGCGCCCAGCACTAAGGGGATCCGAGCGGTCTGTAGTCCGACGGCGGTGCCGAGAGCAAACGCGTCGTATGTCGCCATCTCGCCGACCCACAGCTCGTCGTAGCCAAGCCGATCGGCGTGCTGTGCCACGGCGAGCGATTCCTGTGGCGGCCGATCCTGCCAGAGGCCGAGCGAGATGCTCAGTCGTTGCTCGCGGCTCATCCGAGCATCGACCTGACTTCCCGCTTGAGGATCTTGCCGACCGGGTTACGCGGCAGAGCCTCGACGATGTGCAGCGACTCCGGCAATTTGTAAGACGCGATCTGGCTGCCACGCAAGAACTCGACGAGTGACTCGAGCGTGGGCGGCGCCCCGGCGCTGGACACGATGACGGCGCAAACCCGCTCGCCGTACACCTCGTCCGGTACGCCGACGACCGCCACCTCGGCGACCGCGGGATGGCCCACGAGCAGTCCCTCGACTTCCGCGGCAGAGATGTTTTGCCCGCCTCGGACGATGATGTCTTTCGCACGGTCGAGGTACTTGAGGTAGCGCAGGTCGCCGCTGTCGTCGGCGACATACTGGAAAAGGTCGCCGGTGCAGAAGTAGCCGTCCTCGTCAAACGCGTCCGTCGATCCGGTGCCGGGCCAGTAACCGGCGAACACTCCGGGCCCTTTGATTCGGAACTCACCGGTCCTATCCGCCTCATCAATCTGCTGGCCGGTCCCGAGATCGACGATGCGCGAACGCATGCCATGTGCACCGGTGTTGGGCCACTCGTGCGACGGCGACCCGAACCGCGGGAACAGTGTCGCGCGAAGGTCCTGGTCGGGCACCGTCTTGGGGTCGCCGGCGATGCAAACTCCCTCATTGGATCCGAAGCAGTTGATGATCTCGATGCCGAACCGGTCTTTCCAGCCATTAGTCATGTGCGGCGACAGCGGCGCCGATCCGGACCCGACGATCCGCAGCGAGTCGAATACGACAGCCGGGATGTCCTCACGGGCGAGCACCATCATCAGCAACGCCGGAGGCGCAACCGTATAGGTCACTCGGTGGGCGGCCAGCTGGCCGAAGAACGTCTGCGGGTCGAACGGGTGATGTTGCACGAGCGTCGCGCCGGTGATCAGCCACGGCACGAACATTCCCGCTATACCTGCCATATTGACCATCGGAAACGGATTGAGCAATACGTCGTTCCCCGTGAGCTCGGCCGCGTCGATGCTGGCGTACGCCATCGGATACCAGTCGTTTGCGCATCGCGGGACACCTTTGGGCGCGGCCTCGGTGCCGGACGTCCAGCACACGGTTACGCAGTCGTTACCGTCGGGCTCCCGATCGAACTGTGCTGGCGCGGCTTCGGACACGAGCCGGTCGAGCGACAGTACGCCGTCCGGCCGTTCGTCGCCGTATGCCAAGATCGACTGCACAGAGGGGATCTTGGCCGCTGCTACCTCGGCCGCCAGCGCCCGGTCCGCGAAGGCAGTCACCGTAACGAAGACTTTCGGTTTTACCGCCGCGCAGATCTGCAGGTACTCGTGCTGGCGGTATTGCACCGGGCATGGCGACACGATGGCGCCGAGCTTCGCGACCGCAAGGTAGAGCGCGGCAAGCTCGACCCGGTTGGGTAAGGCGCACGCGACCACGTCGTCGGCGCCGATGCCGTAGTCGCGCAAGACTGCCGCGAGCCGATCGGTGTAATCGCCGAGCTCTCGCCAAGTCCACTGCTGAGGCGGCGTACCGCACAGCGCCTCAAGGTTGGCCGGATCGACGATCGCGAGCTTGTCCGGGGTCGCGGCGATGTGCGCGTCGAGCATCTGCGGCCACGTCGGCGCGCCCCAGTAGCCGGCCTCGACGTAGTCGCGGACCCGTTCCTCGGGATGCAGCTTCACGAGGCCGCCTTGCGCAGCTGGTCTTCGCGGACCCACGTGGCATGGAAACCGAGCGGCACTCGCTGCGGGAGTACGACGCGGGCTACCGGTCCGGCCGCGATATCGGACGCGTCGAGGACCTCGACTTCACTGTGTTGGTCGCGCTCATCGGTCACAAAGGACACGAGGTAGCCGTCGTCCTCGCCGGTCGAATTGTCTCGGGGCGCGAATGGCGACTCGCTGCCCCACCGCCCCTCGCCGTACCGATAGTGCTCCGAATCCCCGCTGTGCAGGTCATAGCGCACGATTCCGTCAAACAGCACCGTGTCGGCCTGCGCGATGTGCGCGTTGTAGGTGAACCGGTTGCGCTGGCCGACGACGCGCGAGTCAATGCTCGGAAACTCGGTGTTGTCGTCGTCGCGTGGGCCCTCGATCGTCTGCCCGGTCTTGACGTTGAACCGGTAGCGCCAGATGCGAGCGTCCATCTTCAGATAGGCGAGCATCTGCGCGAGCGGTGTCTTGATCTGAGCCTGAGCGTGCTGACCCTGACGCATCCTGCAGACGTCCATGACCACCTCGTCGCCTTCCTCCCAGGCGTTGACGACGTGGTAGATATAGCACGGTGACGCTTCAAACCAGCGCAACTTGCTGGCGTCGGAATAGCGCGGAATCACTGCAAAACGCGCTGGCAGCGTGTGGTCGAACTGGATCTTGTAACGCCCAGCCTGGCGCGCACGCTCATCCTGAATCAACGGCAGATCCATCAGTATGGCGTAGTTGTCGGTGATCCCCATGTCATGCGGCAACCGTGGTCCAGGCAGCTCGATATCGGTGACGTGCTTCTGTTTGCCGTCCGCGCCCATGACGCCGTACCGCATGTACGGCGCCTGCGGACCGTAGTCGAACCAGAACAGTTCACCGGTACGCTCGTCCACCTTCGGGTGCGCCATCATGTCGCCCACCAGCGTGCCTAAGAAGTCCTCCGCCCCGAGGGTGTCGAGCGAGAGCGGGTCAATCGCCATCGGCGCGCCACACAGGTACCACGTCGCGAGGACCTTGCCGCGGTGGTAGATCAGATCGGTGTTGGCCGAGTCCTTGATGTTGAGGCCGTGGCTGTTGCCGAACGGGTTGTTCTCGGGATTTTCGCTGACGCCGCTGAACAGCGCTCTGCCGGCTGCGCTTTCGGCCTTGAAGGCCTCGGTGCGCACCCACCGGTTTTGATAGCGGACCTTGCCGTTGTCGAAATGTATCGCGTGGATCATCCCGTCGCCGTCGAACCAGTGATAGCGACCGGGCGTCTCGTACTTGCGGTTAGGACCGTTGCGCAGGTATACGCCGTTGAGGTCCTTGGGAATCTCGCCAATAACCACCATGTCCTCGGCGCTGATCTCTTCATGAACCGGCGCGTAGATGCCTAGCAGGTAGGGGTTCTGCTCATCGCCCGTGACGCTGGCGACGGCCGTGGGCCGGGAGTTCTCGGTGATCGACATGGCGCGCTCCAATGGTCGATGGGCTTGAGACGACCCTAAGCGGCAAACCGCTCTTGTTCAATCGTCCGCGCCCAATCGCCAGAACGCGACACTCCGGCACAAATGTATGACTACGCAGCAAGAATTTCCCGAGGGTGATGCCGATCGGCACATATGTGGTTCCATCGTCCCTCGGATCCGCTAGAACGCGACGTCTGCGACTTTGGTGAGCGTCTGCTTCGCGCCGGGGTCACTTTCGGTGGAGGTGGGCTGGAAGATCAACTCATCGATCCCGGCCGCGGCGTACTGCGCGATCCGGGCGGTCACCATGTCCTGGTCGCCAATAATGCTGACCCCGCGGACCAGCTCGTCAGGTACCTTCGCCATCAGTTCCCGCGGGTGTGGCCTCGTCCGCGCGTAGTCGATGAGCTCGCCATAGCCCGCCTTCGCGAACATGTCACTGTAGCCCGGTGCCATCAGGTAGCCGACCGTTGCGGACCGGAGTTGTTCGAACGCCGCTTCGTCCTGGTCGACCGCCGTACCGACCCACAGGGCCACCGGCGGCACCTCCCGGCCGGCGTCCTTGCAGTACGCCGAGAACTGGTCGATCACTGACTTCGCCGTGTCGGCATCGAGCAAATTGAGCACCAGCCGGTCGGCGTACTGTGCGGCCATCTTCAGGGCATAGGGCCCGAAGGCTGCCATCGTCACCGGCGTCGCGGGAGTGCCAAGCCGCAGCTTGAAGCCATTGGTGCTGAGCACTTTTCCGTTGAGCCGCGACTTCTCGCCCGCCAATAGCGAGCGCAGCGCCTGCGCCGACTCGCCAAGCGCGGTGCCGCTGTGCTCCCGGGAGCGACCGTGCCACGTCTCGACGATGAAGTTGCTCGACGTACCAAGACAGGCCGACACGGTGCGTCCGGTCAGCGCCTGAACTGACGAGATTCCGCGGGCGATCATGGCTGGGTCACGCACTGTGACCGGCAACGCGCCGAGCACCATCTCGATCTGTTCGGTCTGTAGGCCGATGTAGGTCGCGAGCGCGAACACGTCGTACGCCGCGGCCTCGGGCAGCCAAAGCGACGCGTAGCCCACCGCGTCAGCGTGTTTGGCTACCTCGATGACCTCATCTTGCGGCCGTCCCATCCAAGTCTGCGGCGTGACTCCGAACTTCATCGGTTCTCCTTGAGTTGGCGAGTGTCGTAACAACGTACGACGGTCGCCTGCTCACGGTGCGCCGCCCCTACCGTCGGGCCAAGCGAGCCGACGTCCTCGCTTCCTTGTCACACGAAATTTAATGGCGCAGCGGATGGCGGAACCGGTCGAGCGTTAGCCACACGAACCCGGCGGTGATCACCATGCCGCTGAGGGCATGCAACGCCCCGAACCACTTGCTGACATCAAATCCAAGCCCGACGAGCAGACCCTGCACCGCAAACAACAGGATCGCCAGCACCAGCGGAATTGCCCACACCTTCCAGTTCACCATCGTCACGATGCCCAGTATCAGCAGTGCCAGCGCGAGGTACTGCAAGATCGTCCCGTTCATGGCGTGCGGGCCGAACGCCGCCTCTCCGGCCTCCTTGTTACCCGGACGTTCCTCGACGCCCCAGAAACCGAGCGCGGCGAGCGCGACCTGTACGGCGCACAACATTACCCCCAGTAGCGCGCCCCATGCCTGCACTCGATCCGCAACAACGCGGTAGTGCGGTGCGGCCTTGGCCGTCGCCTTTTGTCCACGCAGAACTGCAGTGTTCATCTCTCCCCCTTGTTACTTTCGCCAATATTTGGCGACTGTGTGACAATTCGCAGCTATCCGGCGGTGACCGTCCCGGTAGAACCGTCGACCGTCACGATCTGACCGTCGTGCAGTACGGCGGTCGCCGTCCCGGTGCCTAGTGCCGCCGGCAATCCGTATTCGCGGGCAACGATCGCGGCGTGTGACAGCACCCCGCCGACATTGGTGATGAGTGCCGATGCGACTCCGAACAGCACGGACCACGCCGGGTCTGTCGTGTGGCAGACCAGCACGTCACCCTGTTGTATCCGGTCGAAATGCGATACGTCAGTGATCACCCGGACCGGACCGGTGTAGCGGCCGGGCGCGCCCGCCGTACCGACGAGAAGCGCATCGGTGTGCTCTTCGGGCTTCTCGGCATCGCCGAAGCGCGACCACAGGAGCGCCGCATTCAGCTCGCGCGCCGACCGCGGAAGGCCGCGAATGTCCGGCGGCGGCGCCATCTCGGGCCCGACACTGATAGGTCCGGGGTGCTGCCGGGCCCACGCCCGTTCCGCCGTCGCCTTGATCACCAACTGATGTAGGTCCGTGTCGTCGCCCAAAGCACGCGACAGTACGTCGAACTCGAGCTGCACCGCGTCTTCGGCCCGGTCGAGCCGGCCGGCCGCGACGAGCCGCCGTCCGATCTCCAACGCGATAGGCCGGACAAGCGCGGCCGGCATCGACGCGGTCCAGAATGCGGAGTCCTCCCGCAGGCAGTAGCTGGCCAGTACGTCGTTGTAGGCGCGTTCGAATTCCTGCCGGTCCCGCGCCCGACGCCCCGCCAACAAGCGGCGCGCGTCGTCGATCGCCGCTTGGCGTACGTCGGCTGTCTGCCCGCTAAGGTCGGGGCGGCCATCGAGCAGCAGCCTGCTCAACAGCACCGGCCGCTCCCGCAACGTCGGCGAGCCGGGGTCGTCGCTGATGTTTCGGTCGGCGTACCGGTCACACCAGTCGTCAAAAGCGGCGCCTAGAGAAGGCGAGTACGCCCGAATCGTGCTGCCCGGGTCGGCGCCGGCGGCCAGCGCGGCGCACAGCTCCGGCGACTCCTGTACCTGTGCCGCGAGGTCGTGCAGTTCCTCCGACGGCGCGGACGTCACCGCGGACGTCCCCGACACGAGGTCCAGCGCACGCGCGGTGTCCCAGCCGAAGAGCCTGTGGCACAACGCAACGAGCCGATAGAGCGGCACGATGTGCGGCGGCATCAAGCGAAAATGCAGGCGGATTGTTTCCTCAACGAAGGCGCCAAGGCGATCGAAGTGCGCGGCGAGCTCGGAGTTGCTGAGCCCGTCGATTGCAACGGAACGATGCTCCGCGACGCGACGCTCGATATCGGGACGCCAGACGTCGTACCAGCTACGTACCGTCTCATTGAGCCGTTCACGGTCTGCGGCCCGGCCGGCGGTTCGCATCCGGGTCCGCATCGAAGGCACCACCCGGGCGACGACGGCGAGCACCCACCACGGCGGGGGCCGATCTTCCGGTTTGCCGTGGAAAGGCAACAGCTGCTGGTAGATCTCGCCGCCGATCGAACGCACCTCGACCCGGTCGATCATCGCTCCGTAACGCCGGAACATCCCACCCAGGCCGACGCCGATGCATCGCTCGACGATCGACGCTCCCAACGCCGTCATCGGCTCGGCGTACCGGTCGGTCTCCTTAAACCACGGCCCGGGCGGCAGTTCGACGGCCGGCGCGGTCGGCAACGCGGTGATCGGGCGAGCCTGCAGCACCATCAGGAGGCCGGACTGCATCGCCCACTCGATGTCCTGCGGGCATCCCAGACGCGCTTCAACCCGACGGGCGAGTACGGCGACCGAGCGAGCCTGCGCGGCGGTGAGCGCACCGTTATCGACCCGCACCGGCGTCGCCGTCGTCCCGGCGACGACCCATTCGTCGGGATTCGTCGTACCGTCGACGACGCCAATGCCCAGGCCGGGAACGGCCGAGACCAACACCTCGTTGCGGTCGCCGGTGACCGGGTTGGCCGTGAACGCCACGCCCGCGATATCTGGCG
Source organism: Antricoccus suffuscus (assembly GCF_003003235.1). Lineage (NCBI taxonomy): Bacteria > Bacillati > Actinomycetota > Actinomycetes > Geodermatophilales > Antricoccaceae > Antricoccus > Antricoccus suffuscus. The sequence continues at coordinate 35,218 of NZ_PVUE01000003.1, read as the reverse complement.
ACAGCTGCCGCTGGACCAGCACGGCCATCGAAGTATCGGCCGCAGATCGGTACGAGCGTGCTCGATCGGCATTCGCGGACGCCCAACACTTCTCTATCGCGGCGCACAGGTCGGTGCCACCACGTACGTCGAGGATGGAGTCGTACTGGCCGGCGTACGACGCGTGCGGCAAGTCCTCGTCGATGGCGGACGATCGCACTACTACCGTGTCGCCGGCGAAGTGGTCGGCGATCGTCGCCACCGCCGCGGCCACAGAGGAATCCGTCTCGATCGAGTGCCTTTGTGGTCTGCCGCCGCCCCCGCCGTCGCAGCAATCCACAAAGGCGCTCGTCGTGAGGACGATTCCCTCGGGCACCGCGAAACCCGCGTTGATCAACTCGGCCAAGGTGGCGGCCTTGCGTCCCACCTTGGCGACGTCGTACTCGCGGACGCGCGCGAGACTGACGACGTACCGATCATCGGTTACCGGGCTCATCTCTATCCCCCAGCGGATTCGAAGTGCACGATCAGCATGCGCCGCCACCGTTGTCGCCGGTATCGGCACAATTGCGTATTCGCGCCGTTACGTACCCGGGCGGCTCTCATCCAACAGCCCGGAGTCGGCGAGATAGCGCGTCAACGCGACCCTCGAGTTGAGGCCGAGACGGGCATAAATACGGTCTAGGTGCGTAGTCACCGTGCGTGGGCTGATAAATAGCTCGGTAGCGACATCAGCGTTGCTGCGCCCGGAGGCCACGAGCCGCGCGACCTCCAGCTCACGCGTGCTGAGCGGGCTGCCGGTTGCATGGTGTGAACGCCCCCGCGACGGCGTCGTGCCTAGGTCGCGCAAAAGCTCCCTGGCCAGTTTCGAGTGCCGTGCGGCGCCAAGCCGGTCGAACACAACCAGCGCGGCGGTCCCGTCCCGGACCGCCGACGTCGTGTCGGTACGCCGCAGTGCAGTGGCGCGCGAGAGTCTCGCTCGTGCCGCGTAGTACGGCGTACCCACCCGGTCGAAGGCGTCGGCGGCGCGCGCGAGTAACGCCTCGGAGTGTTCCGGCAGCGCGAGGCCGTCCACCCAGTCGGCGATCGCGGCCGGAAACTCCGTGCCGCAGGATTTCAGTGAGCGCAACCGACCGGTAAGCTCTGTCGCCTCCGCCGCTTGACCGCTGGTAGCGAGCGCGACGGCCAGTGGTTCGAGGGCGACGATGGGATACCACGCGATGGCGAGGTTGGCCAACGGTGCGCCGAGCTCTGCGGCTAGGGACAGATGGCCCTCAGCGAGCGCGAGCGTCGTACTCGCCACGACGACGTTCATGTTGGTGCTGCTCGGCCCACGTCCGCCCCTGGCGATCTCGGTCGCGCGATCGAGATACTGACGAGCCTCGGTCAGCCGGCCGCGGTGCGCGAGTAGCCATGCATACATCGCGTGCGAGCTGACCCGCCCCCGATGGTCGCCGTACTGGTGTCCCAGCTCAATCACCTCGCCGGCCGTCGCCAGCGCGGAGTTCCAGTCGCCTGCGAGAAAATCGGCCATCATGAGCCTGCTGCGCGGCCACGCCTCCATCATCGGCGCACCCAGCTGCGTCGCGATCTTCAGGCTTGCCGCACTGAAACGGCGTAGTCGCTCGATATCGGCAGCCGACGCCGCGACAATCGAAAACTGGTCGTAGGCGCGGGCCTCGAGCATCGGCTGCCCGGCTGCTCGCGCAGCGGTCAATGCAAGCTCGTTGCTGGCGTCCGCCCGTTCAAAATCGGTGACCGCGAAAGCATTGAACGCTTCGGCCAGATAGGCGCGCGCACTGAACTCGGGCGCGCCGAGCTCGTCGGCGAGCCGACGCAGTTCGGCCGCGGTTGCAGTGACCTCTTCGGCATCACCCAGCCGGGTCGCCATCATTGTCCGTGCGTGCATCAACTCGGCGTGCTCCGCGCTCGGTTGGCTCTGCGCGAGCGATTGGCCGGCCTCGTCCAGATGCTGCCTGGCCCCGGTCAAGTCGCCCGCGGACCAAGTCAGCATTCCCAGCTCGCGGTGCGCCCGGCTCGTCCCGAGCGGGTCGGCGTTTGCCACATAAATGGTGAGGGCGTCCGTCCAGTAACCGCGCGCGACGTCCAATCGCCCCGCCGTCCGCGAAAGGTCCCCAAGCTCTCCGAGAATCTGCGCCTGAAGGTCGATCGGATCCGTCGTGGCGGCCGTCAGCGCGATCTCCAGATAGCGGACCGCGTCGTCGACCGCGCCGACCGATCGCGCATGATGCGCACCGACGAGCAGAAGTGGCAACGCTTCATCGTCGGGTATCACGTCGCCGGCGAGAATGACATGCTCAGCGCATGCCGGATTATTCGGCTCTACATCGGCGATTGTCCTAGCAAGACGGGCGTGCAACAGCTGTCGCTGGATCTGCGTCAACCGCGCCATCACCGTATCGATGAGCATCCGGTGGGCGAGGACGTAACCGCGATCGGACGACACGATCAGATGCCGACGTTCGAGCCGATCGATTGCTGCGGTCAACGCCGGATCGGCGAGATCGCACGCGGCCCGCAGCAACCGCAGATTGCAGGCGTCGACTGCGGTGGCGAGGATCCGGGTGATCGCCCTTTCATCATCATCCAGCGTGGCCAGCCGCGAGCCGAGCTCGTCTTGGATGTCTCGTGGGAGCGTAATCCGCGAGCTGTTAAGGACAAAATTCGTCGGCCGCTCGGCCAACCGTTCGGCGTCGTTGAGCGTGTGTGCCAAGGACTCGAGAAACAACGGCCGGCCGGCGCATCGAGCAATCACCTCGTCGAGGAGGTGGACGCCGGCGGGTCGGCTCAGCGCTCTAGCGAAAAGATCAGCAGATTCGCTGTCACTTAACGGATCCACCTGGACTCGATCCAACCACCACGGCGACGTACTGAGGTGGTGGAGGAGTACGCGCATCGGCTTGGCCGCCGCTCGGTCCGGCTGCGCGGTCAGTACGACGAGCACCGGCGCACCAGTCAAGGAGTCAGTGAGGTGACGCAACAGCGACGCGCTCGAGGCGTCCATGAAGTGCGCGTCATCAACCAGGAGCGCCATCGGACGAAGGCTCGCAAGTCGTTCGATGAGGCAGGCCATCGCGCTCAACAGCCGTACGCGTTCCACCTCCGGATCGCCGACCGGCCGCACCGCGCTAAGACCGAGACCGGCGAATAACAGTCCTAACTGCGACAGGTCCAACAACAGCGAGTCGCGCTCGTCGCGCTCGAGGCGACCAAGATAGCCGCTAAAAGCACCCACGAACGGCCCGTACGCCAGGTCGCGGTCCAGCTCGGTGGCTCGGCCACGGAACGTCGCGAACCCGGCCGCCGCGGCACTATCCAGCGCCTCGTATGCGAGCCGCGTCGTACCGATCCCCTCCAGACCGGTGAACAGCAGGATCCCGGGAGCGCCACTCGCCACCGATGCGACCGCGGACTCGATCCGGGCAAGTTCAGCGCAGCGTCCGATGAACGCCCCGCCATTCGGCGGGCCATCACCGCTTTGCGAAGCGCGCATTTTGCTACCCCCGCGACCGCATTCGCTGCGCCGCCCGACCAATCCACCGGGAAGGTCGAGCCGGTACATATTCGGTATAGCAGAGTGCGCGGCGGACCGACACCGTCGCGACCGGCGCGGGTCGCCGTACCCTTGGAGCATGTCTGTCGTGAAGATCAACGCCATCTCGGTGCCGGACGGCGCCGGACCCGAACTCGAGAAGCGCTTCGCCGCGCGGAAGCACGCGGTCGATTCATCACCGGGTTTCGAAGGATTTCAGCTGCTACGCCCGACCAAGGGCGAGACGCGCTATTTCGTCGTGACCACGTGGGAGACCGAAGAAGCCTTCCGCGACTGGGCTGACAAGCGCGCTCCCGCGGCGCACACGGCCGCCCAAAACGGACAGTCAGTGGTCGCAACCGGCGCCGATCTCCTCGAGTTCGAGATCGTCGACCTCGAGGATTAGTCGCGCCGTCACCCCACGATGCGTCTTAGGTGCAACAGATTGACTCACCATTGAGTCGATCTGTTTCACCTAACGCGGCACACAATGCCAAATGGCCCCCGACGCTGACGTCGGGGGCCATTTCACTTGGCGGTGGCGGTGGGATTTGAACCCACGGTAGGTTGCCCTACACAACATTTCGAGTGTTGCACCTTCGGCCGCTCGGACACGCCACCGCGAAAAAGGGTACGCGATCACCCGGCCCGCCCCGGCACCACCCCGCGATCCGTCACGAAAGTCCGCTCATCCGTCACGAAAGTCCGCTCATCCGTCACTCGCGCCCCGCCGATCGGCGAAAAAGTCCCGCACAAGATCGGCGCACTCGGCACTGACGTCCGGCGCGAGATCCCAGGGCCCGAGGACTTCGGGGCGGTGGTTGTTACGCGGGTCCCGTACGACGTCCCACACCGAACCCACCGCACCAGTCTTCGGCTCTGCCGCGCCAAACACGATCCGGTCGACCCGCGCCAGCACCGCTGCGCCCGCGCACATCGTGCACGGTTCCAGCGTGACGACCAGAGTCAGGCCGTCCAGCCGCCAGTTGCCCAGCGCCGATGAGGCCGCCCGGATCGCCACGATCTCAGCGTGCGCGGTCGAGTCGCCGTCCCGTTCGCGGGCATTGAAACCGGTCGCGACCACGAGGCCGGCGGAGTCGACCAGTACGGCGCCGACCGGTACGTCGCCCGACTCGAGCGCCCGCTGACCCTGGCCGATCGCGGCACGCATCGCCCCGTCGTACGCCGCCCCAGCCGCAAAACTCATGCGCCAAGGTTACGGCTCTAGATAGCGGCACACCTGGATGGCTAATCTCTACTGCATGGCGACACTCACGAAACCCACCGTCGCGGTCCTCGGCCTCGGCCTGATCGGTGGCTCACTCGCGCTCAAGGCGCAGTCCCTCGGGTACGACGTACGCGGCTTTTCACGGGACCCGGACACCCGCGCCGCAGCGAACGACGCCGGAATCGGCACGGCCGACAGCCAGGACGAGCTCCTGCAGCAGCTACCGGACCACGCCCTCGTCGTACTCGCCGCGCCGCTCGAACCGGTGCTCGAGATGCTTCCCAAGGTGCTGGACCAGACGCCTGAGTCGGTCACCGTGACCGACGTCGTGTCGGTGAAGTCGCCGCTGCGCGACGCCGCCGCCCGTACGCCGCACGCGCACCGGTTTGTCGGCGCGCATCCGATGGCCGGTACGTCGGAATCCGGGTTTCACGCCGCGAGAGTTGATCTGCTGGACAGCGCGCGCTGGGTGCTCACCCTCGACCGGCGCACGGACCTCACCCGGTGGGCGCAGGTCGCGCAGATCGTCACCGCGACAACCGGGCAGATCACCCCGGCCTCAAGCGACGCGCACGACCGGTCGGTGGCCTGGATCAGTCACCTGCCGCACATCCTCGCCGAGACGCTCGCGATCGGCAGCGACTGGCAGCCCGCGCTCGGCCTCGGCGCCGGATCGTTTCGCGACGCCACTCGAGTCGCCTCCACGCGACCGGAACTGGTCGAGGCGATTATCGCCGGTAACCCGCACCTGGATGCGACGCTCGGCAACTACATCGAACAACTCATGCAGGCACGCGAGCTACTTCGCACCGGCGATGTCGCCGGGCTACTCACCGACGGGCACCAGGCTCGGCGCCGATGGGAGCAGATCAAGGACGAGGCACTCGACCAAGGTCAAGTCATCGTCCACCTAGATGCGCCGGATGCCGCCGAACGCCTGATCGCGATCGGTACGACGGGCGGATATGTCGTTTCATGCACTACGGCGCGGGCCACTGCACTAGTCTTTGAGCCGGAGAAATAGGTGCATCCGAAGTCCCGCAGCCGTAGACCGCCCGAGTGAGGCTCCGCCATGCAATTCAACAAGAACGCCCAGATCGACACGTCACAGATTTCGGACGTGCGCGGTAGCGGAGGTGGAGGCGGTGGCGGCGGTATTCGCCTGCCGGGCGGGATCGGCGGCAGCGCAGGTGGTCTCGGCGTCGTTGGGGTCATCATCTTCATCGTTATGCAATTCCTCGGCGGTGGCGGGGGCGGACTGTTCGGTAACGACGGCAGCTCCGCTCAGGGTGCGTCGCCACAGGTCGGCGGCGGTGACATCGCCACCTGCCAGACCGACCCCAACGCCGTCGACCGCACTGACTGCAGGCTCAATCTCATCGTCAACAGCGTCCAGCAGTTCTGGAACGGCTACCTCCCGGGCCACACCCCTCAGCACGTCCCTTACGAACCGTCGATCACGCAACTGTTCAGCCAGGGCACCAACACCGGCTGCGGCCAAGCGACGTCAGCAGTCGGCCCGTTCTACTGCCCAAATGACAAGGTCGTCTACATCGACCCGTCGTTCTTCGACACGATGCTGCAGCAGCTCGGCGCCCAGAACGTCCCATTTGTGCAGGCGTACGTCGTCGCCCACGAATACGGCCACCACATCCAGGACCTGCTCGGCACCTTGTCACAGGCCCAGGACGGGCAGAGCGGGGCCAACAGCAGCTCCGTACGCATCGAGCTGCAGGCCGACTGCTACGCGGGCGTGTGGGCCAATCATGCGACCGGCACAACGGACAGCCAAGGCGTCAAGATCATCACCGAGATCACCGACGCGGACATCAAGGCGGGCCTCGACGCAGCGCAAGCCATCGGAGACGACCACATCCAGTCGCAAGGCGGGGGCGGGGTCAACCCGGAGTCCTTCACCCACGGCACATCGGCCCAGCGCTACAAGTGGTTCAAGCGCGGCATCGACTCCGGCGATATGGCCAAGTGCGACACCTTCAGCGGAAGCATTTAAGACGTGCATCCAATCGGCGAGCGTCTGATCACGGACCTTCGTCAGCAACTCCAGAGTGTCGCCGATCGTTCGCGTGCCCCCAAAATGCAGGCATACATGAAATCTGCGATGCCCTACTACGGCGTACCCATGCCGACGGTACGCAAGATTTCCCAACAGGCCTTCGCGCAGCACACCCTCCCGGACGTCACGTCGTGGCGGCAAACGGTGCGCGCGATGTTCGACAATGCCCGGTTTCGTGAGGAGTGGTACGCCGCGGTCGCGCTGAGCGGTTACCGCGCGTACGACGTATATCAGCGGCCCGCCGCCGTACCTCTGTATAAGCACCTCATCACTCACGGCGCGTGGTGGGACATCGTCGACGAGGTGGCCGGCAATCGGATCGGCGTACTACTCAAGCGCTACCCCGCCAAGATCACGCCTACTTTGCTTACCTGGTCGCAAGACTCGGACATGTGGCTGCGGCGTACGTCGATCATCGCGCAGCTCGCGATGCGTGAGCAGACCGACACCGAGCTACTCTCGGCCGCTATCGAGCCCAACCTCGGCGACAAGGAGTTCTTCATCCGCAAGGCCATCGGGTGGGCACTTCGGCAGTACGCCAGGCACGACCCCGAGTGGGTGCGTGACTATGTCGCGGCGCACGAAGGCGAGCTATCCGGGCTGAGCAAACGAGAGGCGCTCAAGCACCTCTAACCGAGCTCGGAGCGGTACTTCGAGTGCTCCACGGCGATACACGCGTCCATCACTACGGTGAGTCCCGCATCGGTCGCCTTCTGCGCAGCGTCTTGATCGGCGACGCCGAGCTGGCCCCACACAGCCTTGGCTCCCACGCTGATCGCCTCGTCCGCAACGGCCGGAAACTGCGAAGACCGGCGGAACACATCGACGATGTCCGGCACGACGGGCAGGTCCGCGAGCGAGTCGTAGGCCTTCTCCCCCAATACCTCCTCGACGGTCGGATTGACGTAGTAGAGCTCGTACGACGCCCGCGCCTTCAGATAGCGCGCGATCTCGTTGGAGGAACGCTCCGGGTTCGGCGAGGCCCCGACGATCGCGATCGTCTTGGCATCACGCAACAGCGCGAACCGCTCGGCCTCGGTCGGTTGGGTCCAGGTCGTCATGCCTCAGACAGTACGCCGGCGACCGGCGACGCGGCCGACAGGCGATCCGCCTTCAGAGGCCGAAAAGAGGCGCGACCCGGCCACTCGCTGATAGATTTCACGCGGCGCGTGTGCGCTTCGGCTGGTTACTCGTATTCGTGTCTGGAAGGACCAAGAATGAACGCCTGGCGCAGCTACCTCGCCGAATTCGTCGGTACTGGAATTCTCGTCATGGCCGGCGTCGGCGCTGCGGTCCTCGGCGGCACCGGTGTGGGCCACCTCGGCGTAGCGCTCGCGTTCGGTCTCACACTGACCTTCCTCGTCTATGCCATCGGTCCGATCTCCGGCTGTCACGTCAATCCAGCCGTCACGGTCGGGCTCATGGTGACCAGCAAGATCGCCGTCAAGGACGCCATCGCCTACGTCGTGGCGCAACTGCTGGGTGCGATCGCGGGTGCCGCAGTCATCTTCGGCGTCGCGAGCGGTCGACCCGGCTACCACTCGGGCGTCGATCGCCTTGCGCCCAACGGATGGGGTACGGCGAGCCCGGACGGCTACTCCCAGACCTCCGCGTTCGGCATCGAGATCGCGCTGACGTTTGTGATGGTCTTCGTCGTTCTCGCCGCAACCGACCGGATCGGCACGGCCGCGAGCGCGAGCGTCGGGATCGGCTTCACCCTCGCGGTCGTCTATCTCGTGAGCATCCCGGTCACCGGCGGTTCGGCCAACCCGGCACGGAGCCTGGGATCGGCGGTGTTCTCCGGCGGTACGGCGCTCGGTCAACTGTGGCTGTTCATCGTCGCGCCGCTGATTGGTGCCGTGATCGGCGCGTTGTTCTACAACCTGATCTGGGGGCAGGACAAGATCGAGATCGAAGGTGTCCTCAACGTGGATGGCCGCAGCGCCGAGGATCCGCTGAACCGTACGCCGGAAGCAATCAGCGCTCCGTTGGCGCCCGGGCCCGCAGCGCCTGACGCGCCGTAGCGCACTTGGTGCAAACGTGACGGCGTCAGTCGTTATTGCGGGGAGCGTCCCAATCGATGTCGACGCCAGCGGCGACCAGATGACGACGTACCCGCTCGATGTCATCCCCTGACGGCAGTTCGTTGGTCACCTTGGTGATCAGCACCTGAGCATCCACCCTAGAGATCGGCGCCGCATCGTTGGCGGTTACTTGCTCTGCCACCCACTCGACCTGTTCGTCGGTCAGCCTGCGTGCGAGTAGCGCGATCAGCGGGAACCGATCTTGCGGCGGCACTCCTTGCGGATAGCCCAGGCGCAGCCAGTCGAGGATCGCAGTCAAAATGCCCGGGCGCGGGCGATCACCCGAAACTCCAGACTCGTCCGCGGCGCTCACGACAGTTTCCTCTCGCCCACGGTCAGCCCAGTCCTATTGCGTTGAGTACGCCGTCGCCGCCTACGAGTACGGCGAGCCCAAACAGCACGGCCACGACAACGACGCCGAAGCACGCGATTCCGGCGACACGCCTCCCGACGGTGGGTGCTGTGGATACGGCCCCATCCGACGCTGCCGGGCTCTGGAGACGCATTCCAATGGCGAAGATCGCCGGAAGTCCGGCACCGAGCAGGATCCCAACAGACAGGACCTTCCAGATCGGGGCGATGGTCGCGATGAAGTCCATTGCTAGCGCCCTTTCGCGTCGTCGTACGCTCTGGCCTCAGATGCCTGTATGCCCTTGTCGGTGAGCCTTCCGTCCACGGTCAACTCGCCCTCGCGCAACATCTTCGCGAGTCCCTCGTCGATCAAGGTGCCGGCCGGATGCTCGGCCGAAACCGGACGAGTGGGCTGGAGCGGGTTTTCCTCGGACCATTCGGCATTGACATTGTCGGCGCCGACGGGGGTCTTGCGAGACCGGCGGTAGATGAAGGTCGCCGAGACGACCAGAATCGCGAATACCACGAGTATGCCCAGCAGACCGTCGGCCGGGCCTTTGAGCAAGTTGGCGATCCACCAGCACGCGGCGCCGACCAACGCGGCTACCGGCAGTGTGATGATCCAACCGGCCGCCATTCGGCCGGCGACCTTCCAGCGGACCTCGGCGCCTTTCTTGCCGAGTCCGGTGCCGAGGATCGAACCGGTCGCGACATGGGTCGTCGACAGCGCCATACCCAGGTGGCTGGAGGACAAGATGACCGCCGCGGACGCGGATTCGGCCGCCATACCCTGCGGCGCACTGATCTCCACTAGTCCCTTGCCGAGGGTGCGGATAATGCGCCAGCCGCCAATGTAGGTGCCAAGGGCGATTGCTGCCGCGCATGCGAACTTGACCCAGAACGGGATGTCGCCATCCACGCTGACGGTCCCGTGTGCGACGAGCGCTAGGAAGATCACGCCCATCGTCTTCTGCGCGTCTCCGGTGCCGTGCGCGAGAGACACGAGCGAGGCAGAGCCGATCTGACCGATTCGGAATCCTTTTTCCTTCGCGCTTTCGGCGACGTTGCGGGTCAGCCGGTACACGAAGAAGGTGCCCAACGCGGCGACGATTCCCGCGACAACCGGCGCGAGTACGGCCGGCACGATGATGCTGCTGAGCACGAGTGGCCAGTCGACGCCGTTGCTGAACCCGAGTCCTGCGATGGCCGCACCGATCAGGCCGCCGAACAACGCGTGCGACGAGCTGGACGGGAGTCCGAGCAGCCAGGTGATCAGGTTCCAGAGGATGCCGCCGACGAGGCCGGCAAACACGATCATGATCAGCGCGTGACCGGAGAGTCCTGCTATCGGCTCTCCCGCGTGATGTACGACGCCGTCGGGTCCGGTCGTGTCTTTCGTGTACTGGATGTTGACGACTTTGGAGACTGTCTTGGCGACTTGAATCGACAGGAACGCGCCGACCAGATTGAGGACCGCGGAGATGGCGACGGCGACCTTGGGCTTGAGCGCCCCAGTGGCGATAGATGTGGCCATGGCATTGCCGGTGTCGTGAAAACCGTTGGTGAAATCAAACGCTAGTGCGGTTGCGACAACCAGAACCAGGATCACCATTTCGGCCATGCGTTAATGGTGCGGGCCAAAGCGTCCGCTGTCCAGCAAATCCGCGCCCAATGAGGCGTAGCAAACAGGCGGCCAGAAGGACATTTTGCCGCCAGTTCACCTCGCGTTCATCTGGGCACCTGAGTCGTACAAATGCGGGGTTCGGCAGCAGCATTTCGCCAGCGGCGCAGCGAAACGGCACACGTGTGGGGGTGCGAGGTCGGTCGCGACGTCAGCGCACGATCCGAGCGTGAGCGACACACCCGCGTTGAGCCTGCGTGAACCCCCGGCTACAGAACATGCGAGGCGCCAAGGCGCCAGTGCATACCCACGGATCGCGGGGGACTTTGTGACGGATCGCGGGGGACTTTGTGACGGATCGCGAGGGATTTTGTGACGGATCGCGGAAACTACCGACCATCGCCATTTTGCGCGCCCAAAGGGATTCGAACCCCTGACCTTCGGTTCCGTAGACCGACGCTCTATCCAGCTGAGCTATGGGCGCATTACGCGTGTTCTGTTGTGCACTGCCCGCGAGTGGCAGCGCCAAATAGTATCGCATACGTAAATCACGACACGCAGCGGAGGATCCGGGATTTGAACCCGGGAGGGGCGAACCCCAACCGCATTAGCAGTGCGGCGCCATAGGCCACTAGGCGAATCCTCCACGCTGACAATGCTCGACCCGGGCGCCGTGCGTCCTTGATTGCCGAGACCATCTGCAGCGGGTAAGAATACATGTGCCCGGCGGTTTCCCCCCACGCAGGTCAGGTGAGGAGGTCTTTGAACAGCGCGTAGCCGACGAAAGCCGCGATATCGAGGATCGAGTGCGCGACCACGAGCGGCATAACCCGGCCGCGCCGCTCGTACCAGAAACAGAACACCAGCCCCATCACGATGTTGCCGAGGAAGCCGCCGAACCCCTGGTAGAGGTGGTAGCTGCCACGCAGCAGCGACGATGCGGCGTACATCGCCCACCGGCTGGCGCCGAGTTGGCGCAGCCGAGTGAACAGGTAGCCGACGACGACTACCTCCTCGAGTACGGCGTTCTGAATCGCCGCGAGGATCAGGATCGGAAGGGTCCACCAGTGCGTGTTCAGCGCGGTCGGTACGACGGTCGCGTTGATGTTGAGCGCGACCGCGAGGTAGTAGAACGCGAGTCCGGGGATGCCGATGAGCGCGGCCAGTACGACGCCCTGCAGTACGTCGGCGCCCGCCGTACGCCGTCCTCGCCAGTCAAACCCGAGCAGCCGCATCGCCGAGTGACCCGGTCCGGACAGCAGGTACAGCGCCAGCAGGACGGGCATCAGCGCGAAGAAGATGCCCATCAGCTGGTAGGTCAGGTCCAGCAACGACTGCGTCGACTGCGACGAGTTGAGTGTCGCGGTCTGGCTGGACAGCTTCGTCGGCGCGGTGAGCCGGCCGATGATCGCGACGATCGAGTAGAGCGCAGACTGACCCAGCGACAGGCCCAGCACGATCCACACTTCACGGCGGATGCGCGGTCGATCGAGGGTCGGCATCAGTTCGGGATCGCTCACGCTGAGCATTCTGCCCTAACGGCGCACGCGCCAGACCCTCTTCCCCGCGCGCCTACTGCGCCCGCCACACCCCAGTGGCGCCGAAGTCCTCGAGCGTCTTCATGTGAGGTGTGATGTCGATACCGCGTGCGGCGAGCCACTCGTCGTCGTAGTAGCTGCTTCGATAACGCTCGCCACCGTCGCACAGCAGCGTCACGACGCTGCCCGTCTCACCCGCGGAACGCATCCGATCGATCACGGTGAGCGCGCCCCATAGGTTCGTTCCGGTCGACCCGCCGACGTGGCGCCCGGTCACCTTGGAGCACCAGCGCATCGCCGCGATCGAGGCCGCGTCCGGCACGCGTTGCATGTCGTCGATGACCCCAGCGACGAAGGACGGCTCGACCCGCGGCCGGCCGATGCCCTCGATCCGCGACGGCAGCCCCGTCGTCCAGTCCGAGGTGTCTTGCTCCCATCCGTCGTAGAACGCGGAGTTTTCCGGATCGACCACGTAGACACGCGTGGGGTGACGCCGATAGCGGACGAATCGCCCAATCGTCGCGGACGTTCCGCCGGTCCCCGCACTGACCACGATCCAGGTCGGGATGGGGTGTGTCTCACGCTGCATCTGCTCGAAGATCGATTCGGCGATGTTGTTGTTGCCGCGCCAGTCCGTCGCCCGCTCAGCGAAGGTGAACTGGTCCATGTAGTGCCCGCCGCACGAGGATGCGAGTTCGCGCGCCACGTCATAGATCTGCGGGGCGTGGTCCACCAGATGACAGCGCCCGCCGTACCACTCGATCAGCTCGATCTTCTCTGCGCTCGTCGTCGACGGCATCACCGCAACGAACGGCAGCCCGATCAATCTGGCGAAGTACGCCTCACTCACCGCCGTCGATCCGCTGGAGGCCTCGATGATGGTCGTCTTCGGGCCGACCCAACCGTTGCACAACGCGTATAGAAACAGCGAGCGCGCGAGTCGATGCTTGAGACTCCCGGTGGGGTGGACCGACTCGTCCTTGAGGTAGAGGTCGACGCCCGGTGGACCCGGTAGCGGGAACACGTGCAGATGGGTGTCCGCACTTCGGTTGGCGTCGGCCTCGACCCGACGCACCGCCTCGTCGACCCATCGTCGTTCCTCGGTCGACGTCTTCGGCATTAGCGGTACTCCTTGGTGTGCTGGCTCATCGGCACGACCTTAGACCACCCCGTGAGGCACTTCAGCTAACCTCGGCGTAGCAGTTCCTCCGGACCCATCAAGGAGACGATATGGCCAACCAGCCCTGGTCTGACGATGATTCGGTGCATGGACGGATCGTCGTGGTGACCGACAATCCGATCAGCCAGTCGATTCTCGCCATCGCCTCGACCGTGGAGCGTGAGACGGTCCTGCTGACCGACAAGCCGCTCGACTGGTTTCGTGCGAACCCGCTGACCGTCCGCGATGCGGTGGTGTTTTGCGATCACGACGAACCGGATGCGGCGCAGATGCGTGACTTGGTCCTCGACGGTCCTGCGTCGTACGTCGGGATGGTCGGCAGCCGAGGGCGCGCGGCCGGGGTTTTCGAGGAGTACGCCGCGCGCAACACCCCTGCCGAGAAACTTGCGCGCTTGCAGATGCCGGTCGGGCTCAATCTCGGCGGCCGCAGCGGACCGGAGATGGCGTTGTCAATCGTCGCGCATATCGTCGCTACGTCGTACGGTCGCGCCGGTGGACCGATGAAGGAACCGGCAACCTAGACCTGCTGCAGGTGAGCGGTCGGGCAATGGCAAACTAGTGGACCCGGAAGGTTCGCATAGTGGCCGAGTGCACGCGCCTTGAAAGCGCGCGACGGGAGACCGTCCGTGGGTTCAAATCCCACACCTTCCACCAACCAAAAATGCTGTCCGGGCCTCGCGGCCCAGACAGCATTACGAGTGGTAGTGCATTTACTTGATGCTGGACTTGGCGCAGTCTTCGATGATCTTGCTGCCCTCGGTGGCATCGTCCTTCTTGATCTTCGAACCGATGCCGTCCTTGATAAAGGTGTCGAGGCTGCTGGCCGACAGCTTGTCGTGCAGCTTCGGCGCGGCGCAGTCGGCGAACTTGCCGGCCTGGTCCTTGTTAAGACCCTGCGACGTGCCTTCCTTGACCAGCTTGTCGTGAACCTTGCCCTCATCGGGCTTGCTGCAGCCGGCGAGCAGGATCATCGGCGCGGCGAGCAACGCGAGGGATGCGATCTTCTTCTTCATCAAGCAAATCCTTCTAAAGAGGGGGCCGACCACAACGGTGATCGATCAACAGACGTGGGGTCCGACGTGGGTGTGACCCCATCGGTTCCGGTTAATGCCTAGCACACACTAAAGGCGTCTCGTCCAAATTTCCTAAGTTATTGCCAATTACGCAGCCCATAGCGGTGAAGACCACAATGTGTGAACGAATAAGGTACTCCTTATGTTGACATCAGCTGAAGAGTTCAATGCCGCGTGCGAGGGCCGGTTTCCCGGCGTACTCGGCTTCGAAGCGGTAAAAAGTGAGGTCGGTTCCGTCAGCGCACGGATGACGATTACGCCGGACAACTTGGCGCCAAACGGTTATCTGCACGCGGGCGCCGTCGTGACGTTTGCCGACACTGCGTGCGGGCTCGGTGCCCGCGGCGTACTGCCCGAGGGCGCGACCGGCTTCACCACGCTCGAGCTGAAGAGCAACCACCTCAGCACCGCCCGCGAAGGCACGCTGGAGGTCGAGGCCACCGCCGCGCACGCCGGCCGCACCACGCAGGTCTGGGACGCCGTCGTTACACACGTCGAATCCGGCCGCAAGATCGCGCTGTTTCGCTGCACGCAGGCCGTGCTCTGGAAGTAGCAACCGAATCCAACAGCGCTGCTACGAGGCACACTCACCTACACAGAATGGAATAGGCTGCCAAGAATGAAGGCAATCGTCGTAACCGAGCCCGGTGGTCCCGAAGCGCTGACCTGGGGCGATGCACCAGATCCCACGGCAGGGCCTGATGAAGTGGTCATCGAGGTCGCCGCCACGGCGGTCAACCGCGCCGATGTGATGCAGCGGATGGGTCACTACCCGCCGCCGCCGGGTGCGAGCGACATCATCGGGCTGGAGTGTTCCGGCACGATCGCGAGCATCGGTGCAAACGTCACCGGATGGTCCGTCGGCGACGAAGTGTGCGCTCTCCTCGCCGGTGGCGGGTACGCCGAAAAAGTGGCCGTCCCCGCCGTACAGGTGATGCCGGTGCCCAAGGGAGTCGACCTGGTGTCCGCGGCCGCGCTCCCAGAGGTGGCCTGCACGGTGTGGTCCAACCTGTTCGCGCCGTTCTCCACCGGCCAGTTGGTCGAGGGTGAGACCCTGCTCGCGCACGGCGGGTCCTCGGGGATTGGCACCATGGCCATCCAGATGGCGACCGCCAAAGGCATCCAGGTGATCGTCACCGTCGGCAGCAAGGACAAGGCCGACGCGTGCCTCGCGCTCGGCGCCACAGCCGCGATCAACTACCGCGACGAAGACTTCGTCGCGAAGGCCCGCGAATACACCGACGGCAAGGGTGTCGACGTCGTACTCGACCTGATCGGTGCGAAGTACCTAGAACGCAACCTCGACGTACTCGCACCGGATGGGCGACTGGTGATCCTCGGGATGCAGGGCGGGCGCAAGGCGGAGCTCAACATCGGCAGCCTCCTGCCGAAACGCCTCTCGCTCTCTGCGGTGGGGCTACGCGGGAGGCCGGTCACGGGTGCAAACAGCAAGGCCGAGGTCGTCGCCGGCGTCGTCGGTGATCTGTGGCCGCTGGTCGAAGCGGGCAAGATCAAGCCGATCGTTGACCGCGTCATACCGATGTCCGACGCCAAGGCCGCGCACGAACGCCTCGAAGGTTCGAGCCACATTGGCAAGATCATCCTCAGCAACCGCGAAGGCAACTAGGAGAGCCCATGTCAGAACCAACAAACGACTCGCCTGAATCCGGTGACACCGCGACGTCCGGGCACGAAGCCGGCTCCGGGAAGACCAAGCGGGTGATCGTCGTCGGTCCCGATGGGCAGCCAATCGGCCAGGTCGACGTACCTGAGGACGCCGAGATCGAGGATGACGAGAGCGGACAGAACAAGAATGTCGCCGACATGGTCGAACAGCCAGCCATGGTCATGCGTATCGGCACCATGGTCAAGCAGCTACTCGAAGAGGTCCGCCAGGCGCCGTTGGACGAGGCATCCCGAGCACGGCTCAAGGAGATCTACCAGCAGTCGATCGTCGAGCTAGAGAAGGGTCTCGCACCCGAGCTCAAGGAAGAGCTCGACCGGTTGTCGCTGCCGTTCACCGAGGATGTCGTACCGAGCGAGTCCGAGCTGCGGATCGCCCAGGCGCAGCTGGTCGGCTGGCTCGAGGGACTGTTCCACGGGATTCAGACCGCGCTATTCGCGCAACAGATGGCATCGCGGGTCGCGTTGGAGCAGATGCGCGGCGGTGGCGCTCAGCACGCGCTGCCCGGCGGCATGAGCATCCAGCGGCCAGGAGGGCAGCCCGGTGGCGAAGACCACGCCTCCGGCCAATACCTCTAACCTCGCGATCCGTCACAAAGTCCGTGCCGATCCGTCACAAAGTCCGTGCCGATCCGTCATACACCGAGGGTGCGGCCACGCTCGACGAGCGCGCGCACCGAGGCCGGCACCGCCGTACCCGCCGGGACGAACTCGCTCGGCTCGGGTTCGCCGTACACCGTGTACGCCGGTACGACACCGGTCCATGCCGTCGCATCTTCGCTCGGCTCCCCCGGCCCGCCGGTCCGCACCTTCGCGATCCAGTTGTCATCCTCAATCGCGAGACCGATCGCGAGTGTCGCGGCCATTTCCTTCGGCGTCGCGGTGACTACTTCCTTGCTTCGCCCGGGGATGATGCCGTCGCTCATGACGGCAAGTGCGTCGTACGCCGTGTCCTTAGGCAGCTCAGTCAGCGTGCCGCGAACCACCACCGAGCGGTAGTTGGCGCTGGAGTTGAAGAGGTTGTCTGCGACGACGACGCCGTCCATGAGATGCACGCAGAATGAGGCTTTCGCGCCCTGCGCGACGTGCCGAAGTGCCCCGGCGCCGGTCGAGCCGTGCAGCACCAGCATGTCGTCGACCCGTCCGTAGAGCAGCGGGACCGTCCACGGCTCGCCATCCTTCACGGTCGCGAGTACGCCGACGTTGGTCGCGTCGAGGATGTCGTAGAGGTCGGCGCGCTCGCTGCGCCCGCGTTCAGGTTTGCGGCGTAGTTTTTCCATGTGCCAATCGTGACTGGCATACTGGCCTCACTGGAAGATCCAGTATTTCTAAAACCTAGAGACCAGTATCCAGGTGCGATATGCCCCGAATTTCACACCAACCGACTTTCGCCATCACCCTCCCCCGCAACGCTTCCCCACTGCGACACAGAATCTGCGATGCGCTACTCGCTAAAGTCGCCGACGGCACGCTTCAGCCTGGCGATCACGTCCCGTCGACCCGCATGCTTGCTCAAACTCTGCGCGTCTCGCGCGGAGCGGTCGTCGCGGCGTACGACGAACTGCTCGCGGCCGGCTATTTGATCGCCAAACCGGGCTCGGGGACGCAGATCGCGACCGGCGCCGACCGAGCGATGCGCGCGGGGGCCAGCACGCACGCCGCACCGAAACGCGCTCGATCGGCCAGCAGACCGAGGTCACTTCCCGTCCACAAGTGGAGTCTGCAGCCGGGCAGCCCCGACAGCACGCTAATCAACCGTGCGGATTGGAACCGGGCATGGCGGGCTGCTGCGGCCGCTCCCATCGGCGATCAGCCACCGCGCTCCCTCGGTCATGTCGGTCTGCGCGAGGCACTGAGCGACCACCTGCGGCGCAGCCGCGGCGTCAACTACGGACCCGACGACTTGTTCATCTTGCCCGGAGTCGCCGCCGCCGTACGCGTCATCGCTGAGGCGGCCGGCGCCAACCGGCGCGCGGTTGCCGTGGAAGACCCCGGATATACCAACGCACATCGGGCGCTCACCGCCACCGGAGCGAAACTTCAGTCCGCGAGGGTCGACGAGCACGGCATCGACCCCGCGTCGATCAGCCGGGCCGCGATCATGGCGTACACGACACCCGCGAACCAATATCCCTTAGGGAGCAGGCTTTCTGTTGACCGTCGCGCAGAGCTAATCGACTGGGCACGCGCTGGCGGGCGGACGATTATCGAAGACGACTACGACGGCGAGTTCCGGTACGACGTGTCACCGATGCCCGCCGTCGCCTCGTTGGCGGGCGCCACCGACGTCGTTGCGTATATCGGTACGGCGTCCAAGATCCTGACGCCGACCCTGCGGATCGCGTGGCTGGCGCCGCCACCACACCTCGCCGAACGTGTCCGCGCGGTCATCGACGACTCAGCGCTCGACGTGTGCGCAACCTCCACGACCGCGCTCGCCCATTTTGTAGCGTCGGGCGCGCTCACCCGTCATCTCGCGCGCGCCGCGCGCACCTACTATGCCCGCAGGTCAGCGTTTCTAGGTGCGCTGCGCCGCGAGCAGCCTGACTTGGAGGTCCGTGGAATCGACGCGGGGCTGCACGTCACAATTCCGCTGCCGGACGGCACCGACGAGGATCGGTTTTTAACGGCGCTCGCCGCTCGTGGAGTCGGTGCGGCCGGCCTGTCGTCGTACACGCTGACCGAACGACCTAGCCGCGGAATCATCTGCGGATATGCGCGGCTCCCGGAGTCGCAAGCGGCGCTCGTGGCGCACGAGATCTGCGCCGAACTCCGTAGCCACACCCGCTAACGTCCGACAAAGTGGTCGTTATAGCGACCACTTTGCCGGACGTTAGCAAGATCAGTCGAGGAGGGATTCGAGATATATCGCGGTTCCGTCCTCGGTGATGGGACCGATGACCTTGTCGGCGAGAACCTTCGCCGAACTCGATCCGTTTTCGGGCACGACAGCCGTCCCGGCCCAGGCGAGCATCTCGAGGTCGTTGTTGCCGTCCCCGATCGCGACGACGTCGATCGCGTCGATGCGCCAACGCCGAGTCAGCGCCGCCAGGCCGAACTCCTTGGTGACACCGTCCGCTGTGATCTCGATAAGTCCACTGGCGTTAGCCGACCAGGAGACGGTCACCCGCCCGTCCGTGAGATCTGCGAACTCGCGCGCGATCTGCATGCTGTCCTTGCCGCGGTGAAGCGCAAAGAGCTTGCCCGCGGGTTCGTCGCCAAAGTCCTTAAGTTCCAGCGGTTCTTGGCCGAAAGAGTAGAAGTCGAGGAGCTTGGGGTCGGAAAACATCGACTTGTTGTGCGGCGTCAGACGGCTGACTCCGAGATTGATGTCCGGCGCGCGCCGACTGAATTCCTCCACCAGCTCACCCACCAGCTCGGCTTCGAGCAGCTGGCAGCCGATCACGTGGTCACGGCCGACGTCATAGGTGATGGCGCCGTTGTCGCACACCGCGATGCCGTCGTACCCGCGCGCCTCCAACGGACCGAGCAGCGAGGTCGCCCGGCCTGTGGCCGCGACGAACTTGATGCCCGACTCCTGGACGGCCTGCACGGCTTTCCAGGTGCGGTCGGACATCTCGGCCCTGTTAAACAGCGTGCCGTCAAGGTCACTGGCGATTAGCTTGGGCCTCTTCGGAGGCTGCACGACCTTGCTACCGGAGCCTACCAATTGAACAGTTCCTTTATATATGTTGAAAAACCGAGCTCTTCACAGGTGCCAGTGACGTCGTCGGCGACGGCGAGTACGTCGGGATGCGCGTTGGCCATCGCGACCGACCGGCCGGCCCATTCGAACATCGGAATGTCGTTAGGCATGTCACCGAAGCACAGTACGTCGGCCGCGTCGATTCCGAGACGCTCGGCGACGAAAGCCAGCCCGGTCGCCTTAGTGACACCGACCGGGCTGATCTCCACGAAGCCGATCCCCGAGTGCGTGACGGACGCGGTGTCCGGCGGGATCACCGTCCGCACGGTCTGCAACAGGTCGTCAATGTCTTGTACGCCGGATTCCACGAAGATCTTCAGCACGTCGCCGATCACGACGTCGGCGGGGTCGACGTACGCCGCCTCATCCAGCGAGTAGGGCCATTGAAAACCATGCTGCAGCCGTAGCGGTCCGCCGAAGTCGCGAGCGTCCTCAGCGCCGATGCGGATCTCGCCGAGCGCGCCACGGACCTTGTCGGTGATCGTGAGCGCGTCGTCGTATGGCATGGAATCGACGTGCAACAGAGTGTGACCTTCGAAGACCACCGCCCCTTGGGCCATGATCAGGTAGCCATCGCCGCCGCCGACCTCGGCACGGGTGAGGTCGAGGAGCCGCGGTCCGCGCCCGGTCGCGGGAACGACGGGGATTCCCTTATGCACCAGGTATTCCATCATGTCCCGGTGCCCGTCGGACATACCGTGATAGTGCGAGACCAGTGTGCCGTCTAGGTCGGAGACAATCAGCTTCGGCAGCCAGCCGTCCCGAGTCGCGGCGGCCTTGTGGGCAGCGAGTGTCACGGCTTGCCTACCGGCTCGATGACCTCGAGGCCGCCGAGGAACGGCTGCAGCGCCGCCGGGATGTGCACCGATCCGTCTTTCTGCTGGTGGGCATCGAGCAGGCAGGCAATGGTGCGGGTGATCGCGCACAAGGTCCCGTTGAGGGTGGCCGCGGTGGCGGGCTTGCCGTCCTCGCCGCGGTAGCGCACGTTTAGCCGGCGGGCCTGGTACGTCGTACAGTTCGAGGCGCTGGTCAGCTCGCGGTAGCGTCCCTGCGACGGGAACCACGCTTCACAGTCGTATTTGCGAGCCGCGGATGAGCCGAGGTCGCCGGCCGCGACGTCGATAACGCGGAACGGCAGCTCGAGCGCCGTCAGGAACTGCTTTTCCCAGTCCAGCAGCCTCTGGTGCTCGGCCTCGGCCTGGTCCGGCGTGGTGTAGCAGAACATCTCGACCTTGTCGAACCAGTGCACCCGGAAAACGCCCTTGGTGTCCTTGCCGTACGAGCCGGCCTCGCGCCGGAAACAGGAGGAGAAGCCGGCGTACCGCAGCGGACCACCGGATAGGTCGACAATCTCGCCCGAATGGAAACCGGCGAGCGCGACCTCCGACGTACCGACGAGATAAAGGTCGTCGCGTTCGAGGTGATAGACCTCTTCGGCGTGCGCGCCTAAAAACCCGGTGCCTTCCATCGCTTCGGGGCGTACCAGGGCCGGCGCGATGATCGGCGTAAATCCGGAGGCCATGGCCTGGGTCATCGCCATGTTCATCAGTGCCATTTCCAGCCTTGCACCGATCCCGGTCAGGAAATAGAAGCGCGCGCCGGACACCTTCGCGCCACGCGGAATGTCGAAGACACCGAGGTCGGCGCCGAGCTCATCGTGGTCCTTGGGTTCGAAGTCGAGCTGCGGCACCTCGCCGACCGTCTCAATGGTGACGAAGTTTTCCTCCGGGCCGGGCGGTACGCCGTCGAGCACGATGTTGGCCACCGCGCCCTGCGCCTCGCGCAACTCCGACTCGGCCTCGGTGACGGCGCCCTCGGCGTCCTTCACCTGCGCTGCCAGCGACTTCGCCGATTCCAGCAGCGCGGGGCGCTCTTCCTTGGACGCCTTCTTGACCTGCTGACCCATTGTCTTCTGCGCGGCACGCAGCGCCTCAAACTCCGAAACAACGCCGCGTCGACGCTCATCTGCGGCAAACAGCGCATCAGCGGACGAGGGGTCGGCACCGCGCGCTTCCTGGCTGGAGCGGACGGCGTCGAGGTTTTCGCGGACAAATCGCAGATCAATCACCTGTCCAGGTTACCGATGGCCGGCGTACGACGTACCGCTGCGCTACCGACCAAGCGGTGATCTGGCCAACTCACGGCACGAGCCGGGTACCATCAGTCGTCGTGAAGTTCCTCAACGGCCAACTGCCTAGTTACGACCTGACCTACTCCGATGTGTTCATGGTGCCGAATCGCTCGGCGGTGTCGTCCCGGCTCGACGTCGACCTGCGCACGCCGGACAACGTGGGTACGACGATCCCGCTGATCGTCGCCAATATGACGGCCGTCTCCGGCAAGCGGATGGCCGAAACCATCGCCCGCCGCGGCGGAATGGCGATCCTCCCTCAAGACATCCCACACGATGTCGTCGCCCGCGCGATCGCGCAGGTCAAGGCCGCGCACCCGGTTTTTGAGACGCCCGTGATCGTCGATAGCACGACCGTCGTGGCCGAGGTCCTGGCGCTGTTGGGCAAGCGTGCGCACGGCGCCGCCGTCGTCGTCGACGACGAGAAGCCGGTCGGCATCATCACCGAACGCGACTGCATCGAGGTCGACCGGTTTTCCCAGGCCAAAGACGTGATGACCAGCGACGTGGTGACGACGACCGCCGACCACGATCTGATGAGCGCGTTCGACACCCTCGCCAGCCACCACCTTGACGTCGTACCGGTGCTCGATGGTGGCCGGATGGCCGGCGTACTGACTCGCAAGGGCGTCCTGCGTTCGGCGATCTATCAGCCCGCGCTCGACCCCGACGGCAAGCTCATGGTCGGCGCGGCCGTCGGCATCAATGGCGACGTCCGCGACAAGGCCGAGTCGCTGCTGAAGTCCGGCGCCGACGTACTCGTCGTCGACACCGCGCACGGGCACCAGGAGAAGATGTTCGCCGTGCTGCCCCTCGTCGTCGCCGCCCGCGACGCGTACGCCGATACCTCCGGACGACGGATTCCCATCGTGGCAGGCAACGTCGTCTCGTCCGATGGCGCCCGTGACCTCGCAGGTGCCGGCGCGGACATCATCAAGGTCGGTGTCGGGCCGGGCGCGATGTGCACTACCCGCATGATGACCGGAGTGGGACGCCCGCAGTTCTCCGCCGTACTCGAGTGCTCCGACGCCGCCCGCGACAGTGGCGCAACCGTCTGGGCAGACGGCGGCGTGAAATACCCACGCGACGTCGCGCTGGCACTCGCCGCGGGGGCGGCCAACGTGATGATCGGATCGTGGTTCGCCGGCACCCACGAATCAGCTGGCGACATCGTTCGCGACGCCGATGGCAGGCTCTACAAGGAGAGCTTCGGGATGGCCTCGGCGCGCGCAGTCAAGAACCGCACGAAGGACCAGTCCGCATTCGACCGGGCCCGTTCGGCACTGTTCGAGGAGGGCATCTCGTCCTCGCGGATGTATCTCGACCAGCAACGCCCCGGTGTCGAAGACCTCGTCGACTCGATTATCGCCGGCGTACGCAGCTCGTTCACGTACGCCGGCGCCGGCACGATCCCGGACTTCCACGACCGCGCAACCGTCGGCATCCAGAGCGCGGCAGGGTACGACGAGGGCCGGCCGCGTTCCGAGTCGTGGTGAGGCCGTGCCGATCGTCATGGGCCGGCGGAAGTTCGAACGGCTCGTCAGTGACGCGCTCGACGAGGTCCCGCCCGAGCTGACTCGCCAGATGGACAACGTCGTGGTCATGGTCGAGGACCGCAACCGCGACGACCCCTCCATCCTCGGACTGTACGACGGCATCGCCCTGACCGAACGCGGCCACGAGTACGCCGGCGCGATGCCCGACACGATCTGGATCTACCGCGACGCCATTCTCGACATCTGCGAGACCGAGGACGACGTACGCGAAGAGGTGCTGATCACCGTCGTACACGAGATCGCGCACCACTTCGGGATCGACGACGCCCGCCTGCACGACCTCGGATGGTCCTAGGCCGTCGGGGTATGGTCCGAGACATGGTCGAAGCAAATGTGTCCTCGCAGACCCCGCCACCGATGCCGAAGATTCCGCGGCAGATCCCCAAGTGGGAGGATCTGAAGCCGCTGCTGGGCTTTCGTAAGTTTCAACTCGACGGCACCGAACGCCGGCTCTCGCGCGCGGTCAGCATCGAGGACCTGCGGCTGTTGGCGCGGCGTCGTACACCTCGGTCCGCGTTCGACTACACCGACGGCGCGGCCGACCATGAGGCGTCGCTGCGCCGCTCTCGCGAGCTCTTCAACAATGTCGAGTTTCGCGCCAATGTGCTGCGCGATATCTCCACGGTTGACCTGAGCACGACCATCCTGGGCGGTCCCTCCACGCGGCCATTTGGTTTCGCGCCGACCGGCTTCACCCGGATGATGCAGTACCAAGGCGAGGTCGCGGTGGCCCACGAGGCCAACACCGCGGGCATCCCCTACGCGTTGTCGACGATGGGCACGACCTCGCTTGAGGACGTCGCGAAACTGACCCCGGACACGCAGCGCTGGTTCCAGCTCTATGTCTGGAAAGAGCGCGTCGGTACCAAGGAGCTTGTCGAACGTGCCAGCGCAAATGGCTACGGCGCCCTCCTCCTGACGGTCGACACTGCGGTCGCCGGCCAACGCCAGCGCGACGTACGTAACGGCCTCACGATCCCGCCGCAGCTGACGCCGAAGACCTTCTTCGACATGTCCCTGCACCCGGCATGGTGGGCGAACCTTCTCACCACCGCTCCACTGGAGTTCGCGTCGCTGCGTCAATCCGGCGGCACAGTGGCAGGGATGATCAACCGGATGTTCGACCCGACGCTGACATTCGACGACGTCGAGTGGCTGCGCGGGATCTGGCCTGGGAAGCTCGTCGTCAAGGGAATCCAGAGCGTCGAGGATGGTAAGCAGGCCATCGCCGCCGGCGCGGATGCGGTCCTGCTGTCCAACCACGGCGGGCGTCAACTCGATCGCGGGCGACCACCGCTCCGACTGTTGCCAGAGATGCGCGAGGCACTCGGTCCCGATGCTCAGATCATGATCGACGGCGGCATCATGAACGGCGGTGACATCGTCGCCGCCATCGCCCTTGGCGCGGACTTCGCGCTGGTCGGCCGCGCCTACCTCTACGGGCTGATGGCCGGTGGATATCGCGGCGTACGCCGGACCATCGACATCCTGACCGCCGAGGTCACCCGCACGATGCAGTTGCTCGGCGTCGGCAAGGTCGCCGATCTCGATCCGCGGCACGTCGTACTTCCCTAACGGGCCGACCAGCGCCGTGCACACGCTGGGGACCGTTCGATACCGTTAACCTCGTGGTAGAGAAAACGACAGAAGACGGCAAGCTGCCGATCATGATGCTGCACGACCGAGTCCTCGTAAAAGTGTCGACCGAGGACGGTGACCGGCGCTCGGCCGGTGGCATCTTGATCCCGGCGACCGCGCAGGTAGCCAAGCGGCTGCTGTGGGGCACGGTCCTCGCGGCCGGACCCAACGCGCGCAACGTCAAGGTCGATGACCGGGTGCTTTTCGCGCCGGAAGATCAGCATGAAGTCGAGATCCACGCCGAGACCTACATCCTGCTGCGCGAACGCGACATTCATGCCATCGCCGCCGAACGTGTCGAGGTCTCCACCGGTCTCTACCTGTAGATCCAAAATCCTTAGGTGCAACACATTGCACCACCGTTGAGTCAATCTGTTTCAGCTAAGCCCCATCGATCGACGCGTTCACTCAAAACTGTCGGTGCGCCGTGTTTCGATAGCAACATGATTGATCACTTTGGCATTAACGTGGCCGACCTGCCCCGCGCGGCGGCCTTCTACGACTCGGTCCTCGGCACGTTCGGGCACAAGCGGCTGATGGACTTCGGTGTGGCGATCGGCTACGGCACCGATCAGCCACAGTTCTGGATCTCCACCTTCGACGGCGTCGGGGCCAATCGCGAGACGCACGTCGCGTTTACCGCACAGTCCGCCGCGGCGGTGCGGACCTGGTTTGCTGCCGCGGTCGACGCGGGCGCCGAGGTCCTGCACGAGCCGCGCCTCTGGCCGGAATACCACGAGCACTACTACGGTGCGTTCGTCAGGGATCCGGACGGCAACAACGTCGAAGCGGTCTGCCACACGGCGTCGCCAGACGACTGACCCCATTCGACGCTGCCAGCTGTGCGCGTCCGACGGCGATCCGAACGCCGTAAGGTCCGGCAAAATGGTCGCCATAGCGACCACTTTGCCGGACGCTACGACGAGCGGGACCAGAAGCGCGAGCTAGCCGATGCCGAGGCCGACCCAATCGACGATCTGCGGTCGCTTGTCGAGATCTGCGGGTACGTCGATTTCGATGACTCCCGTATTAGGCAACAGATTTTCAAACGCGAACTCCAGCGAGACACCGTCCGCCCAGCGCTGTGCGGCGGTCCGCAGGCACAGGCCATGTGCGACCGCGACGACGCCGAGGTCGGACTCTCCGTGCCGCTGCCGGATCCCGTCCAACTCGGCGGTCATGCGGTCGACGACCTGCTGACCGGTTTCGCCACCGGCCCGCGCGACCTCAAGGTCCTCTTTGATGTTCCATAGGCTCGCGGTCTCGTCCAGGGCGGTGTGCGCCTCGCTATCGCGGCGCTCCGCAAGATCCCCGAGCTGCACCTCGTGGAACCCTTGCAGCTCAGTCATCTGCAGACCGAGTCGCCGCGCAAGCGGTGCCGCGGTCTGCGCCGTGCGCACCATCCGACTGTGATAGATCGCCGATATGTCTCGGTCTCCGAGCGTGTCGGCCAGCGCTTCGGCCTGTTCCAGACCTGCCTCCGACAGTTCGCTGCCCGGAATCTCGCAAGCGATCACGTGCGTCGTGTTGGCCACCGACTGCGCGTGCCGCACTAGATACAGCTTCATCTAAACCTCGCCTTTGCGAATCTTCGCCAACCAGCCCTGCGCGGCGTGAAATGCCTTATCCGTAGCAAAATGCGGCAGGTCTTCATTCTGCCGGTCCGCCCGCGGGTAGGAACCGATGAACCGCACATCGGCACAGATGCGGCGCAGAGATGCGAGCGCCTCGCCCACGCGTGGATCGGCCACATGCCCCTCGCACTCGAGAATGAAGTGATACTCGCCAATCCGCTCACGCCACGGACGCGACTCGATCCTCGTCAAGTTAATCGACCGCGCCGCCAGCTCAGTGAGTACGCCGTTCAGCGCGCCGTGCCGCTCTTGCGCGATGTGCACCACGAACGTCGTACGGTCGTTTCCCGTCGGCTCCGGCAAGGCGGCGGGCAACGAGACGAGGGCGAACCGGGTGACCGCGCCGGCGCTGTCCTCGATCCCTGCGGCAAGCACCTCAAGTGAATGGTTCTGTGCCGCTATCTCGGCACAGACCGCGGCGTCGTACTGCCCCGCCGCCACCATGCCGGCCGCTTCAGAGGTCGACGGCGCCGCGACGTACTGCGCCGCAGGCAGGTGAGTGTCCAGCCAGCCACGCACCTGCGCGTGCCCGTGTGGATGCGTCGAGACGGTCCGCACGTCCTGCATCGTCGTGCCGGGGCGCGCGCACAGCACAAACGTCACGTTGACGAACACCTCGCGCACCACAAGCAGCGGTTCACCGAGCACTAGCTCGTCGGTCGTCGTCGGCACCGGGCCCTCGACCGAGTTTTCCATCGGAATCAGCCCGAAGTCCGCGTCGCCGGCACGAACGGCGGCACACACTGCCGGTACGCCGGAACACGGCACAAACTGCGCATCCGGTGGAAGGTCGGGCAGGCTCAGCAGACCCTGCTGGGTGAAGGTCCCTGCGGGACCGAGGTAAGCGTAACGATCTGACACGTCTTCGAGAGTAACCGGGATTTTGGGGTGGGTCGGGATCTTGCGGTTGGTCGAGATATCAGTAGCCGAGCTCAGGCTGCACGATGTGCGCCATGGGTTGACCTGCGAGAAATTTGCGCAGGTTGGCAATGAAGGAGTCCACCAACCGGTCTTCCTCAAGCTCGTCGAGGGCGGCACTGTGCGGGCTGACGATAACTTGCGGGAAGTCCCACAGCGGACTTTCCTCTGCCAGCGGCTCTTTTGCGAATACGTCGAGCGCCGCCGATCCGACCTGACCGGACTGCAGCGCGGCGATGAGCGCACCTTCGTCGATCACGGTGCCGCGCCCGACGTTGATGAGGTTGACGCCCTTCTTCGCCTTCGCAAGCAGGTCCGCGTCGAAGAGCCCTTCGGTGTATTTCGTGCCGGGCAGGGTAATCACGATGTGGTCGGCCTCGCCGACGATCTGCGGCAGATCGTCATTGGGGTAGACACTCTCGACACCAGGTACGTCGGTGATCGTGCGCTTCGTGCCGATCACCCGCATCCCCAGAGCTGTCGCCCGGTCCGCGATCGCCGTACCGATCTCGCCGAGGCCAACAATCAGAAGCGTGGCACCGCCGACCGATCGCACGGACGCTCGTTGCCGTGGCCACTCATGCAACGACTGCTGAGCCTGAAGGCGTGCGAGGTTCTTGGCGCCCGCGAAGATCCCGAGGATCGTGAACTCGGCAAGCATGTCCGCGTGTACGCCGGCGGACGTCGTAAACGTGACCCGTTGCAAATCCTCGTCCGAGATGTTGGCCGAGGCAACCATGGCACCGCCACCAGCCATCTGAGTGTGTATCCATCGCAGCTTCTTGTTGGTCGCGACGGCCCGCTCCAACGCGGAACGTCGGCCGTCGGGAACCGCGTAAAGCACATCGGCGGAGTCGATCAGAGACTCGTAGCGCGCCTGCTCATCAGCGCTGCGCTTGAACCCCGGCGGCGGGCCGTGATGGTCACCGAGCACGCGCGTGGCCGGAAAGAGCGCAGGATCGGAGATCAGCTCGACTCCGGGATCGACCTCGCGGATCCGATCCGCGAGGTGTTCGCTCAGCGGTACGCCGGCAACGATCCGGACGGTGCTCATGGTTGCTCTCCCCTAATCGCACGTGACGAAATCACTGCTACATATACGAACTCTCCGTCGGGAATCCTCGCGAAGAGCATTCCGCTGTCGCCCAGATCCCCGGCGTACTCGATCATTCCATCCCGCTCGATAGCGTCGATGAATTCGTTACTGACTCCGGTGATCCCGATCGGCACTTGAGCCTCGTCGGTGGTCTGCACGACCAGCCGTCCCCGTTTGCCGGGCGCAGGGCGGGCCAGAATCTTGACCGGCACCGCTCGCCATGGATGCCGCGCGAGCGTACGCCGAGCACGACCACGGTAGAGAAAACCTAATATGGCCGCGATTCCAACCATCGCGCCGAGCAGGAACATCAGGACCCCGAACAGCACGCCCGTCGCGCCGAGCGTGGTCAGGTAGATGCCGCCGGCGATGAAAATGAGCCCGACGATAATCGCGAACATAAAGGCGCGATCTTTGGTCCGTTCGTGCCGGCGGGTGGCTGGATCCTCTGAGGCGGGCCGGTCCTCGTGCTGGGTCATGTCTTAACCGTCCGGCTTGAGCTCGGCGAGGGACTTCACATGACCGAACGACTCGTAAGACCGGCCGGCGTCAGCGGCCGGGCGGAGCAACACTGGCTTGTCATGTTCGAGCTCGCCGACGTACTCGATCGTGTGGTCCGCGATCAGCACGTCGCGGACGGCGAGTGGATATCGCGCCATCGCTATGCGCCACCGGCGGTCGTTGGTGTCGAGCAGCGTCTTGTCGATCTCGCCTGCGGCGTCATCGGGTACGACGTGGATGTCGATGGGAGTCCAGCCCGCACGCCGCTTCTTGTTCCACTTGTCCGCGGTCATGAACGCACCGAGCCCGGCGCCCACCAGCATCACGCCAACCACCTCCACCACGATCAGCACGATCCGTATCGCCGTTGGCATCCCCCGCATCAACACAAGGAACATCATCGGCACAAAGACGGCGACAGCACCGAGCCCAAAAAAACGCAGCGCGATCATCCGCAGCTGGTCGAGGGTGGCTGCCGTAAATCTCATTCGCCCGCGATCGCTTGCGCCACGGTCGGGGCGACGTCCGGATCAAAGACACTAGGGATGATGTAGTTGGCATTGAGCTCTTCGTCGGTGACGACGCTGGCGATCGCGTCGGCCGCACGCAGCAGCATGGCCGTCGTGACCTCACTTGCCCGCGCGTCGAGCAAGCCCCGGAACACGCCGGGAAACGCGAGCACATTGTTGATCTGGTTGGGATAGTCGCTACGCCCGCTGGCGACGATGGCCGCCCGACGGCCTGCCTCCGCGATATCGACCTCGGGATCTGGATTGGCCAGCGCGAACACGACATTGCCGTCGGCCATGTCGTCGATCCACTCCGGGTCGAGTACGCCGCCGGCGCTGACCCCGATGAACACGTCGGCGCCGCGCAGCGCGTCGTGCAGGTCGCCGGTCATGCCGCGCGGGTTCGTTCTCTCAGCAAGCCCGCGTTTAGCCGTCGACAGCTCCGCGTCTTCCTTGTTGAGGATGCCTTCCTTGTCCCAGACCACGACGTCTTTGGCGCCCGCCTCGAGCAGCAGCGTGACAATCGCCGTACCGGCCGCTCCCGCGCCGGCCACCACGATTCGCGCCCCCTCGAGCGACTTCTCGAGGCACCGAAGCGCATTGGTCAGCGCCGCGAGGACGACGATCGCCGTACCGTGCTGGTCATCGTGAAACACCGGGATGTCCAGCCGTTCACGCAGCCGAGCCTCGATCTCGAAGCAGCGCGGCGCGGCAATGTCTTCGAGATTGATCCCACCGAATCCCGGCGAGATCAGCTCCACGGTGCGCACGATCTCATCGACGTCTTGAGTGGCCAAGCAGATCGGCCACGCGTCGATGTTGGCAAATCGCTTGAAAAGCGCTGCCTTTCCTTCCATGACCGGCAATGCCGCGCCGGGGCCGAGGTTGCCCAGGCCGAGTACGGCGGACCCGTCGGTGACGACGGCGACCGTGTTGCCTTTGATGGTCAGTCGGCTTACGTCTTCCGGATGTGCGGCGAGCGCCAACGAGACGCGACCGACTCCAGGCGTGTAAGCCATCGACAGATCGTCACGGGTCTTCAGCGGGACCTTGGACTCGACCGAAATCTTGCCGCCCAGGTGTAGCAGGAACGTGCGATCAGACACCTTGTAGACCGTGACCCCGCCGAGGCCGCGCATCGCCTCCACGATTTCCTCGGCGTGCTCGCCATCGCTCGCCGAGCAGGTGAGATCGATGACCAGCCGGTCGTGTCGTGACTCGGCGATATCGAGGGCAGTCACGATGCCACCGGCTTCGGATACCGTCGTCGCAAGCTGACCGATGACCGCCGGGTCGGTGCCGGTGTGCAGGCGGACGGTGATCGAATACGAGCCCGTCGTCGCGACACGGTGCTTCTTGGTCGGCTTCGACGATTCCGGTGGAGTATTCGGCATAAATACATCCTTGCACGAGGCCCACCGCGACCTGGCTCACCTTCGCCGTCTGCGCGGGTTTCGCGGCACCCGCCGGGGCTAGCGCACATCGGCCCGCGCCGTACGATCCAAGCTAATGACAGATATGAGCCGAGACCCGGAGATCGTCGCCGAGGTCGCCACCGCCGCGGGCGGCGTACCCGTGATCGACACCGACCCTCCGACCCGTCCGGCTCCACCGTCTAGGAGCGACCTGCGCCTACCTCGGTGGCTGGTCATCGGGGCGATCATCCTGCTGGCCGGCAACCTGCGCGCCGCGGTCAACGTGATAGGCGCCGTACTTCCACAGATGCGCGAGGCGCTGGACCTCTCCGGCGCCGAGGCTGGCCTCCTCACGGCTCTGCCGGCGTTTTGCTTCGGTTTTCTGGGGGCCGCGGGGCCGTTCGTCGCGCGCAAGCTCGGGCCGAGCCGGACCGTCATCGTGGCGCTCGTGGTGATGACGCTAGGGCAGTTGGTGCGCGCGTTCGTGCCGGGCAGGCCGGCGCTGTTTACCGGCTCGGCCATCACGCTCGCGGCGATCGCCATCGCCAACGTCCTCATGCCGAGCTTGGTGCGCTACTACTTCCCCAGGAACGTCGCGGCCCTGACCGCGGTCTATACCGTCACGCTGGCCGCGTTCTCCTCCGCGGCGTCGATCCTCACGCTGCCATTCGAGAACGCCGTCGGCGGTGACTGGCGAGTCGGTCTTGGCTCATGGGCGGCGTTCTCCCTGGTCGCGATCTTGCCGTGGCTCATCATCGGCGCCCGGGACCGCGCCGTCGACTTCAGCAACAACGGCGGTCATCTCAAGCTCCTGCAGATCGCCCACTCGTTCAAAGCATGGATCCTGGCGCTGTTCTTCGGCGTACAGGCGTTTCAGGCCTACATCATCTTCGGCTGGATGCCGACGATCCTCCACGACGAGGGGCACGGTCTAGTCGCGGCCGCGGCGTACGTCGGACTCGTTTCGTTGGTCTCGATGGGCGCCTCAATCTTCGTCCCCACCCTGATGCACCGCCTGCACCACCCGTCCCTCGTCGTGTGGGCGCTGTCGGCGTTCTACATCGGCGGATACGTCGGCCTCTACTTTCAGCCGCTGCACCTGACCTGGTTGTGGACCAGCCTGATCGGGATCGGCAGCTCCTACTTCACGCTCACGCTGTTCGTCGTAACGATGCGGGCCCGGACCCATGGCGGCGTACTGTCGCTGTCCGGCTTCATGCAAGGCGCCGGTTATGTGCTCGCCGGTGCGGGACTGCTGCTTTTCGGAATCGTGCATGGCAACTCGAAGGTGTGGGACGCGGCCATCATCGTGCTCGTTGTGCTTACGGTGTTTCAGACCGTCATCGGGCTGGTCAGTGTCAGCCGATGGACGATCGAGGACGAGTTGCAGGACTAGCTATCTGCCGATTTGCTTGCGCTTCGCCGAGCCGACCGCCAACGTCACCACGAACGCGATCGCGGCAATGACGCCGAGCCAGAACAACGCCTTGATGACGAAGCCGAGCACGGCCAACACGAGCCAGACTGCCAGGATTATCAACACGATCTGCATGGCGTACCTTCTTTGGTTCAATGGGAATTGCTTACCTCAAGGTAACCGCATTTTTGTAGTCCCGGGGGGCGCTCACGCGTCGACGTCATGCAGGTGATGTACCAGGTCATGTAGCAGATACTGCGATAGCGTCTCGACGGTGAACTGCGAGCCGTTGCTGCGCCTGCCGGTCCGCGCCCACTGCTCACGGCGTACCGCGTCGTACGTCGATGCGGTCGCCTGACCGGCGGTATCCAACTCTGCGGCGACCGTGCTCGGACGCAAGCCGGCGTAGTCACCGTCGGCGGCAGCGGCGTCCTGGTCCCAGTCCGCGAAATCCGGTCCGTCCTCGGCCAGCATCAGCCGCAGCCGCTGTTCGAATACTCCGAACACATCACGCACGTGCGCGGCGTACTCGAGCGTCGACCAGGTCGAGTCGTCGGGGCGTACGGCGACATCATCCCGCTCCAAAGCCTTACGCCACCTGGGAATATGTGACCTGATCGTCGGCCCGACGTCCGCTGGCGAGGTCTCGAAGGCAGCAAAGCCGCATGCGGGGCACGGCTTCTCGATGACCCAGGTCCAGTCTTTGGCATCAGGCGTGATCGGCATGGCGACAGTCTATGCGCGGCCACCCTTTCGATCTCGTGTGTAGAGGAAGGGCGCTATGGGAGCCCTTCCTCTACACACGAGATCCACGTCGGGTCTATGTAGCAGCGGCCGCAGCGAGCGCGAACCCGATCGCTCGTTCGCCGAGCAATGGCTCGCCGAGTAGCTGCCAGTCGGGGCCAAACAACATCCCGCACGGCGTACCAGGCACCCCCGCGTCGGTAAATGTTTCGGGCGCCACGACGACCACGTCGCTTCGCTCTTGCAGGTCAGGACGGGCATTGGCCGAATCCACCACTAAGGTCACCACGTCGACGCCGCTTCGGTCTGGCACCGGCTGGTCCAGAAGCGCGACGCAGCCAGGACAGTCCGTGTCGAGGAAGAGCACGAGCGCCGGCAGCGTAGGCGCGAGCTGCGCCAGAGTGGTCGAGTCCCCGACCGTGCGGCGTACGACGAGCTGCCCGCCGTCTCGATCGCGGACCACGGTCTTGGGCGTCGCGTCCGTTTGCGGTCCCAGCGTCTTGGCGCGCAATCCGATGACGACCAGGATGGCCAGGCCGAGTGCGCCGAGACCGGTCGCGATTGGTGTCGGGATAACCCATCCGACGGCTGCCGGGTCCGCACTGTGGCTGGCCAGTACGGCCAATGCGCCCAGCGCGAGGTTGCGGGCGATAATTGTCGCGCCGGACTGCGGCTCCTTCGACCTACCGAAACAGCCGCACCGGACCTGCTTCCCCGGCCACGCGATCACCGTCACCGCGACGGTGAAGGCGATGAGCAGCACAAGCGCTGCATCCGCCGCACCACGGCGAAACGGCCCGTCGAGCAGGCCGGCAGCGATGAGCAACTCGCCGAATATCAAGGTTCGTCCCGCGACGTCGGTCCACCGCGCTGGCAGCCCGAGCTCACGCATCATGTCCGCAGATGCTGAAGGATCGGCAGCCTTCCCGATCGCTGACATCGCAAACAGCGCGGCCAGCACAATGCCGGAAGCCTCTATCAAAATCATCATCACCACTCCTCGGGTTCCGCCTGCGCGGGCGGAACCCGAGCAGCTGACAGGTGCGATCTAGTAGCTGTTGCAAGTCCGGAACGTGTCGCCGAACCAGTAGCAATAGACGCTGCCGCTGTGACAAATCGTGGTGGTCCCGACCACGCGACAGTAGGCGCTCCTGAGTGACGGACCCGGTTCCGGCTCTTCATTCGGTCGTTTGGATGCCGGCGGCATCGCGCGGTACGCCGCCATGACAGCGGCGAAGTCTTCCTCGAGCGTTTTGGTACTCATCACGGTTCCCCCTTGTGGTTCGGCTTGGGCCGGGCATGTGCCTGACTGATCTGGCCGATGACCAGAAATTTAGAGGCCGAACGAACGTTGGTCAATGGTCTAGATCCGATATATATCTAAAGAAATAGGGGCGTCTATACCAATCAGCAGAGACCCGTCGCCGATGTATATCGGCGGGCGTACCTGGCGCGCGGCAAGCCTCGTGTGTAGAGATTGGGCGCTATGGGAGCTGTGCTGTCTAGGTTGATGGGGGACACCGGTGTCTAGGTAGATATGGGACACGGTAACTGATGTAGTCGGCGGGTCAAGCGGCGATCAGCCGTGA